>JBBQYK010000126.1:0-12453 GCA_038208765.1 Verrucomicrobiota bacterium | reverse complement strand
GTCGGATTATTTCGACGCCTCGCAAGCGACGTTGCGGACGGCCACGGCGCACGGCGATTTGCTGCCGCCAGTCATCAGCAGCGTCGGCACGTCGAACGCGTTCGGCAACACCGTGGTCTTCTGGCAGACGGACGAACCGGCGACCGCCATCGTGCGCTACAGCACGAACGCGGCGCTCAATCTTGGCGCGACGAATAATTTCCTGACCACCGGACACGCGGTGCCGCTGCGCGATCTGCTGCCGGGGCGGACTTACAAATACATAGTCATTTCACAGGACGAGGCGGGCAACCGCGCCACAAACAACAACGGTGGCGCGCTGTTCAGCTTCGTGGCGGCGACCGCGGCGACGGTGCTGCTGGTGGAGAATTATCAGAACGACGATTTCGGCTACGGCCCTGACATTCCACTCAGCGTGTACACCGGCACCTTGACCCAGCTCGGCGTGAGCTACGACGTGTGGGACATGATCAATGGCGCGTCGCCCAAACCGTCGCCGACCTTCAACGACCTGCGCCCGTATCGTGTCGTGATCTGGCGCGTGTCGGACAACGTCTTCATTGGCAACACGCTCAGTCCCCAAGAGCAGGGCGCAGTGCAACAATACGTGCAGGGCGGGGGATCGTTCCTGATGTCCTCGATGGAACAACTCTCGCGGCTCACGGCTAGCTTCAAGGCGGATGTGTTGCAAGTGGCGGCGCTCGGTGAGGACGCGGGCGCAGCGTCGGCGAACGGCATTCCGGGCAATGTGATCACGGGCGGCGGCTTGTCGCTCGCGCTCGACTACGTGAATTACCAGACCGAGACCTACGAACTGTTCGGCGTGCCGGCGGATGTCTCCGACATCATGACCCCGACGACCAACGCCTTTCCGATCCTGCTCGATAATTTCGGCGCCGCCGTGGGCGTGGCCTATCCCAAGCCCGGCCTGGATCGCCAGGGGCGCGTGGTGTTTCTCTCGTTCCCGCTCGACGCGGTTTCCACAACCGCGCCCGCGCCGAACAACCGCGCGTCGCTGCTGCAACGTCTGCTTAACTTCCTCGCGCCCGGCGAACAGGGCATCGGCACCGTCGTCTTCGACAACACCGAATACACGCTGCCCAGCGTGGCGTTGATCGAAGTCGCGGACTCCGACCTCGCGGGCGCGGGCCAAGTGACGGTGCAAGTTTCCAGCACGACGGAGCCGACGCCGCGCACGATCACGCTGAGTGAATTCGGACGCTTCGGAATTTTCCGCAAGTCCCTGCCCATCGTCGCCACGCACGGTGCGAATCCGACGAACGAAATTCGCGCGGTGAACGGCGACACTGTGACCGCGAGCTACTTCGACGCCTCGCGCGGCGTGAATGTGATCTTCAGTGCGATGGTGGAAACCGTTCCGCCCGTCATCAGTTCGCTCGGCATTGAGCCGAGTTACGTGGACGCGCTCGTGACGTGGGACACCAGCGAGCCTTGCGACGCGCTGGTGCAATATGGTGAGTCCGCGTTCCTTGGCCGCACCGCCTACGTGTCCGTGCTCGGGACCAGCCACGAGGTCACGCTGCAAAATTTGCTGCCCAATCGTCTCTACTACTATCGCGTGGTGAGCCGCGACAACGCGGGCAACACGACCGTGGATGACAACAACGGCGCGCTCTACACCTTCCAGACGCTCGCGCCGCTCACCGCGCCGTGGTTCGACAATCTCGAAGGCGGCTCCGGCAACTGGTCGGTGTATTCGACGGACGATTCCGAACTGAGCTGGGCCTACGGCGTGCCGGGCAACGGTGAGACGGCCTTCTCGCCGACGCACGCGTGGGGGAGCAACTTGCAGGGCGTGCCGAGCGGCTTCGTGGAATCGTTCCTCATCAGCCCGCCGATTTTTCTCACGGGCGGCAATCAGGCCAGGCTGCGCTTCATGCAGAACTACGAGTTCTTCGAGGACGAGGATGACTTCATCCACCTCGGCGAAGTCGCCATCATCACCAACGCTTCGGCACAGCCTATCACGCTGGATGTGCTGCAAGGCATCGCGTCCGGCGGCTGGGAGGAAGCGGAATACGATCTGACGCCGTACTCCGGGCAGTTGGTTTATCTCGTGTGGCACTACGTTTATTTCTCCTTCAGCGGAGCGCCGAGACCGGGCTGGCTGATTGACGACATCGCCGTGACCGTGAGCAATGGTCCCGTCGGCACGCTCATCGTTACGAGCACGCTGGCGCAGGCGACGTTCACCATCGCAGGCACGGCGAATCTGACCGGGCAGGGGACTTCCCTCGTGTTGACCAATGCGACGCCGGGCGAATACATCGTGACCTTCGGCGCGGTGCCGCACTGGAATACGCCCATCGCGAAGACGAACACGGTGAGCGCAGGCGGGACGACGGTGTTCAAAGGCAACTACACGATCACCGACGCGAACGGCAACGGGATCGCGGACTCGTGGGAGCAAACTTATTTTGGCAGCGTGGCCCCGTCGCACCCCGGCACCGTGGACACGGATGGCGACGGCATGAATGACCTTGGCGAGTTTCGCGCCGGGACGAATCCGACGAATGCCGCGTCACTGCTGAAATTTGCCAATCCATTCTCGCCCAACCCCGGCGTGGTGCGCTTCGACTGGCCGACGGTGCCGGGCCGTGGCTACCGCTTGGGCCGCAGCGCGGATTTGATTTCGTGGACCACCGTGCTGGACTGGTTCCGAGCGAACGGCGCGGTCTTCTCCTTCACGACGAACGTGGAGAGCGGGACGTATTTTTACCGCGTCGAGACGAGGCCGTGATTTGGAGAGCAGATTTCCCGATCCGCGCGTGGGAACTTTCTTTCACGAACGCGCCGAGCTGGAGCTCTGCGCTCCGCAGGTTGCAAAGCCCGGCGCCGGATTCCCGACGGTTCACGGCGTCCTCACGCGGGTGAACAAATGTCGCGCGACGCGGCGGAAGTTGGACGCGACGGACGACGGCGGCACCGTGATGGTGGCCACGCCCAGCACGATGATGGCGGCAGCCCAGAGCATTCCGGCATTCACTTTCTCACCGAGCAAAACCCAGCCAAGGAAGACCGCGATGATGGGATTCACGTAGGCGTAGGTGGAGAGGCGCGCGGGCGTGGTGTTGTGGAGCAGCCAGACGTAGGCGGTGTAGCCAATCCACGATCCGAACACGATGAGGTAGCCGAGCGCAGCCACGGAGCGCCCGCTGACGTGCGACCAGTCGGTGTGCCACGGTTCGCCGCGCAGGAGGGCCACGAGCATCAGGCCCGCGCCGCCGCAGAGCATTTGCGCGGCGGAAGTCATCCAGGGCGAGGCGCCGGGCGCGCTGTGCTTCGCGTAGATCGAACCGCCGGCCCAGCACAATCCCGACACGAGAATGGCGAGCGCGCCCGCCCATTGGCCGGTCATGCTGGCGAAGCCGCCGCGCGCCTGCACGAGCAGCGCGATGCCGAGGAAGCCCACGAAAATTCCCGCCACGGTTTTCATCTGCGGACGTGCGCCGCGCGGATGCGCCCAATCGAGCAGCGCGAACCACACCGGGACCAGCGCAATGAGCAGTGCGGTGAAGCCGGAGCTGAGCGTGCGTTCGGCCCACATCACCAGACCATTGCCGCCCACGAGCATGAGCGTGCCGGTGACGGTCGCGTGCCGCCACAGCGCGGGCGAGGGCAGGGGAGTGCCGCGTGCGGCGAGCACCGCGAGCATCAGGCCGCCGGCGATCAGGAAGCGCACGCCGGCGGCGAGGAACGGCGGCAGGGTCTCCACGACGATGCGGATGGCCGTGTAGGTCGAGCCCCAGAGCAGGTAGATCGTGGCGAAGGCCGCGATGAGCATCGCGGTCGGGGCTTTGGTCTGGCTGTGTTCGTTCATCAGTGCGTTGGCTCTGGCGAATCAACGTGGGGGCGGGAAACAAAAAACCCGCCGGGCCACGGCGGGTTCGGAAAGAGCATTGGTTGTTCATCTCGTTCTCGAAAACCGCCCGCGCGTAGCGACGCGCTGGGCCAGAATCATCGGCCAAATGACGGCGACCCAGCGCGAGGCTTTCGCCGCGTGCTGTCCGATGTGCATGGCCGAGTTTGAGAACATTGACGGGGCGGAGAATCCGGCGTGATGAGATTCTGTCAAATCACATTCAACAGCTTTGCGTCGAGCGTGATTTACGTGTTGAACAGACGCGACATAGGACAGCCTGCCTTCGCGCCCTCGCGGCATTGTCGAATTTCGCCGGGGCCCGCGCCGGGGATGGTCGCTACCATGGTGAGTTCTTTTGCGAGCGCCGCGAAGTTCGTTTCCCCGTCCTGTCATCGCGGCGGAAAATCGGGTGACGATAATTTTTGAAATATTTCTGCAATTCAACTCCGGTTAAGTTCAATAACTCCGTGGCGCGTGCGAATGAAACCTGATTTCTATTCCGGTTTAATCGTGGTGCGTCGAATACGCGCCGACAGCCGACCGCCATCAGATTCTTTCCTTCTACATGGGGAAGAACACCCCGGAACGCAAAGACGACATCATGGAGAACCTGGTCGTGCCGGTGGAGGAGTGTTTCATCACGGTTTGCTTCCGCTTACAGTCAAAGAACGTATCGAGGTGTCATTGTCCCCTGATTTCCATGGCACTGAACCGACGCTGAAGCCGAAACGAAAGGCGGCAGGCATGGCGACAGTGGTTGCCTCAAACAATACTCCATTCACGAAAAACTGTACCGTGTTGCCCACGGTCTTGATCTGTAGGTTGACCCACCGGTTCAAGTAAGGCTCGCTGGCATATTTGTACTCCGTTGACAAAGTTCCTGCACTGAATGCCAAGTAGGCTGTGTCATCAGTGTCGAGCACTGAAAGGGCGAGCCAGTTGTTGGATGCGACAGACCACAATCCGACGAAAGTCCTGCCGAAACCTTGATGATTCAGTTGCACGGAATAATCAACGTCGCCCGTGAGTGACTCTTTCGACAACATGGTGAAGGCACTGCCCGGATTATTCGTGCTTGCTTGCACGCGCAGGTTGCCATTGGTGCAGGTTGTCACGATGCCGCCGGTATTGCCGACGACTTGCCATGCATTCGTGTAATTCGGCGCGTTCGTAAAGTTTTCCATGATCGACACAGTCGTTGGTTCGGCTCGGAAAAACCGTTTCAAGAAGCCGTTCGTGTAATCAGTGATGAGCAGCGATCCTCCCGTCGGAATCGTGTACATGCCGAGCCTGCTCCAAGTCACCAAGTTAGATGAAATTTGAATGACGTAGTTGCTCCCGACCAGACCGTTCAAAACGAAGCGAATCATCCCGTTGCTAATGCCCATTCCCGTCAAGTGCTTCGGCGGCTGAGATGCTGTTGTGACAAAGTTCGCCACCAAACTTCGATTCCCGTTCAAATTAAAGCTGTAGCTCGGTGACGTGCTGACAGGGCTGCCGCTCTCAGTCCAGTTAGTGAAGTTGAATCCTGCATTGGCCGTTGCCATCACGGTGCGTGAACTGCCCGCGCCGAAAGCTCCACCTCCACCCACGGTGCCGCCGCTTACTGGTAATGCGCTTACCGTGATTGCGAAATTCCCGGGATTGACGGTGAAGTTGGCAGTCTCGGCAATCGGACCATTCATCGTGACTGAGATAGAACTGCTAATTCCAGAATAGGAGCCGCTACCACTCCCAACCCAACTGCCGAAACTGTAACCGGCGCTCGACGTGGCAGTGATTGGAACTGTCGCTCCGCTATTGTGCCAGCCGCTACTCGGACTCACACCACCACCCGAGTTTGCGTTCATGGTCAAGTAATACTGTGTCGTGAAATTGGCCGTGTAAGTCGTGGCGCCTGTCGGGGAAACACTATGCGATATGGCTCCGCCGTCACTCCATCCGGTCCAGATATACTGGACGCCGGAGCCTCCGCTCTGCGGCGAAATCGCCACAATCGAGTGGCTGGAACCAGGAACCCAACTGAAGGTTTGAGATGTTGTGTACGTTACTCCATCCACCGTGAATGAATGGCCCGATGGACTCGGCTGCACGGTCACTGAGATGTTCCCCGGGTACGCGGAACCTGACACCGGTCGCGTGGCCCCGCTACCACCCGTAAATGAAACATTCTGGCTGTCACTGCCGGTGGAGGTGGGGCTGTAGCGCGCAGTAACAATTGAACTCTGGTTGGCCGTCAAACTGTAGGGACTTCCCGAAACGATGCTGAAGGGAGCTGAAACACTGGCGCTACCGGACAGGGTGCCGCCGCCCGTGTTCTGGACTGTAAACGTGCGATCTGCGGTTGTGCCAACCGGGATCGATCCAAAATCTCGGCTTGCGGGAGTCACTGAAATCCCCGGTGACGGACTATTCACGGTGATATCGACAGCTCCCGGATACGGGCTTTCATCACTGTCATTGGAAAAGACTCGAAGTCGGCGAGTGGATTGGCCAGAGGGGGATTGGCCAAAGTCCACCGAAACTCGAACCGCTTGCGATCCTCCCACGGGAATATCAAACGGCGCTTGAGGCGACCAACTAATCCAAGGTGCTTAAGTTTCCGGCGAAATTGATGTGACGGAAAGCACGCCCTGCCCGTCGTTATAGATCGTGAAGGAATTCACATCTGGACAAATTGAATTATCCATTTGCCCGCGACCGAGCGTGCTTGCAGCCCAATCGGTTGTCATCTGCTCCTGAATTTGAAGTGGTTTGGTTATTTCGCTGGCACTCGGCGGCGAGCCGGGTTGATGGATCATTATCCAGCCTGTTCGAAAGTTTTTTTGCGCAGTGGAGGAAGTCGGAGTCCGTGCACCGTTACTAGCAATTATGTTCGCCGAATTGAATGTCGAAATTGGGCCTGAATACGGGGAACTGCAACCGTTGTCCATGTATCGCATCTGGGACATGCCAGCATCCATTTCCGCAGCGGAGACATACCCCATCAAATAAAGGTCGATGTAGCTAAACAGGCCGCCAGCGATATCCGAATTGAAGTTCAATGCCCCACCCGATCGAGTTACTGGAGAAGAACCAATCCATTCTGCAATTTCCATGCTGGAGCCTTGCCCATCAACCTTAAAATTCCAATGGCTCGAACGCCCGCAGCCTGCATCGTCCCCCTGCAATCTCCGGCCATCCAGAAGGGGGCGTAGAAACATCGCGAAACGATGCGCAAATTCCTGCCCTAGAATCAGCCGTGTGGACGCACCTCCAGCAGTCCAATTATTCACGTTCCACATCATGACTAATCCTTCAATGTTTTGCCCCGCAAGACCGAATGCTGAACGATTGGTAAAGGTGCTGAGGCCAACGCCACTGACGTTGTTTTCAATGTGTTTATAGAATGCGCCTGAAGGCTGCCGGTCAATTAAGGTATGCGCAGGTTCGAAATTAAGCCAAAATCCAACGAAATCAAAATTATCGCCATGCTGAGTTAACAGCGCATTTGCCGCATTGAACATGAGTTGGTCTCGCTGTGCATCTGTGTAACCGGGTGTTACCAATATTCCCGCGGTATCTTCAAAACTGAAAATGTCACACGAAGTTAGGTTCTTTGCGGCTGAAAGCTTTTCCGGAGGAATCGCTCTGGGGGCCACAGCGGCGACTTTTCGGAGGGATGGGTTCTCCACTTCTCCTTTGGCTACTGCCGCCTGCCATTGATTCACAGCGTCAGGAAGAATCACTTCTGGACCAAGAAAAGCGTTGGGTTCCTTTATTGCCGCAGTCCCGGCCAAGGCGGGAACGGTGGAAACGAAATCGAATACCAATTGCACGGGCTCAATACGGATGTCAGGGGTTGCGCTCAAACTAATCGTAAAGTTGGCATCACTCGCGTCTGACAGTGAGGCAATAATGAAGCCACTAAAGTCTACGGCTCGAACACGAATGCGGGCCTGCGTCGTATTTAACGGACTGGAAATCGGCCAACTGAAACTTCGTGCGTTGGGATCGTTGATTCCATCCGGCGTAAGGTCGTTCGCCGTGCCAGCTGTGGGCCATGTTACTCCACCATCCGTGCTTAACGCCACTTTCCAATACCACACGTTGGCCGTGTTACCGGAAACGCTCCAAGTGATTGGGTGCGTTGTGCCTGCTGTCCAATTCTCTCCGCCATTGGGTGCGGTCACGGTCAGGGTCGGTGGAACTGCGCTGATCGTGAAATTGGCATCACTTGCATCTTGGGCCACGATGGAGGTGTCTGCCGCCCGAGCAGTCACTTGAACGCGCCCCAGAGTCGTGCTCACCCCACTCGGAAGTGTCCAGCTAAAGGAGCGCGCGCCGGCCGGCTGCTGAGCATTGTTTGGGTCATTGCCGACAACGAAATAGCTGCTACCAGCATCGGTCGAGTACCCCACCAGCTGGTAGCTGATTTGAGAAGTGTCCCCGCCGATTGTCCACGTGACGTTATGCGTACTTCCCGCCGCCCAACTCTCGCCGCCGTTGGGCGCGGTCACCGTCAGTGTCGGCGGAGCAACATAGGTGTAGCCGTTGATTGAAGTCACGCTGCCGCCCGGAGTGGTAACCGTGACATTGGCGGCACCGGCGGAATGGGTTGGAGCGACCGGCTGCAATTTGCCGGTGGTTGTGTTGTAAGCGACGGTCGTTGCTGTTCCCCCAAACGTGACGGATGAGGCAAACCCCAGATTGGCACCGTCGATCGTGACACTGTTGCCACCAGCCGTAGAGCCACTGTTCGGGGAGATGCTACTGATCGTAGGCGGGCCAACATACGTGTAGCCGTTGATTACAGTGACGCTGCCGCTTGGAGTAGTCACCTTGACATTGACAGCACCGGCAACATGGGCAGGAGCGTTCGGCTGTAATTTGCCCGTGGTTGTATTGTAGGCGACGGTCGCCGCCGTTCCACCAAAAGTGACAGAGGAGGCAAACCCCAGATTGGCACCATCAATCGTCACACTGTTGCCACCGGACGTCGAACCGACGTTCGGGGAGATGCTGCTAATCGTAGGCGCTGCCGCTGTCGCTCGCAACATGGTAAGTAGCAAAAGCGAGACAACAATTAACGCTCCGCTGCAAGTTTCTTTGATTGATTTCATAAGCTGCTTCTTCTGCCTTCTCGGGGCTGTCGAAAAAAAGAAAGGCGTGTTCTGTGTTGAAAAGAACAGTGCCAGGCAATTTTGCGTGTCAATTTAGGCTCCGGGTGTTTTTGCCGGAGCCGGCTTCTTCTCCCGTTGCGGCGCGCGTTCGATGTGGCTGGCGCTTTGCCAGGCGCGGAGTTTCTCCGGGATACGCGCGTATTTGTTTTGCATGATAGCGTCGTGTGTCGTGATTTCAGGCGACCGCTGCCTCGAGCCGACGCACATGGAGCACTTCGTTGTCGTGCAGCGGTTCAAGTTGCGATTCGCCGACCGTGACGGTGGCAATGGTTTCGCCGACGGCATTGAACACTTCCAGCGTGTAGCCTGGTTCCTGATCGGGACGACCGGCATGGCGTTCGACAATGGTGGCGACGTCGCCGCCGCGTAGTTTTTGCGGCGGCAGGTCCGCGCGCAGGGCCACTTTGCTGAACAGTTCGTATTTCATGTTTTCTTCGCCGGATAGAGCGTGATGAACTTCGTCAAGCCGCTCGCGTCTTCCGTCATCCAAATGGTCAACACGTTCAAGGTGCGCCCATTCGGGCCGGTCAATGTTCCTCGAATCGAGTATTTGTCGCCGTATTCGGTCTGCTCCACGAATTGCGCCTCGCGCGTCAAAATCTGCTCCCGAAGGTCGAGCTCCAACCGCTCCGCATGAGCCGACGTGTAACCGGCCTGCGCCAGAAAGCCCGACTTGTCGTTCTCCGGCAACTGGCGCAGAAGGTAGTCGGTGAGTTTCTCTCTGGCAATGAGCGCGTGGGCCGGGAATTTCATGCGTCCGCCGGAGTTGGTACCGAACCGATTTAAGGCTTACGGCGCAGGCGTCTTCGCCGGTGCCGCCTTCTTCTCCCGTTGCGGGGCGCGTTCAACATGGCTGGCGCTTAACCACCCGCGCATCTTCTCCGGCTGGCGCGCGTATTTATTGTGCATGATGGCGTCGAGTTCGCCGATCTCGCCGTTGATCTTGCCGAGGAGTTGCACGATGAGTTCGGTGTTTTCCACGCCGCCCTGGACTTCGCCCTGATTGCGCTGGTTGGCCTGGGTGTGGCGTCGCGGTCGGCGCGCAGGTCGGTCACAAAATCTGCGGGCATTTCGTATTCGAGGTAGCGGGCGCGCAACGCGGCTTTCGCAGTCTTCACCGCCGCAGAGTCCGTGGCCTGATCTTCGAGGCGCTTCAGGACGGCGTCTGCATGAGTGGTGACGGCGGATTCGCTGGTGTTTTCGGGAATACGATAGGGTGCGGCGAAACCATTTTCCCTGTCCTCGAGGCTGCGCGCGGTGCGGGCGATGTTTTGCAAATCCAGCGAGAGCGCGTCGAGCAGCGTTTCCTTGCTTACGCGGTTGGGATTTTGGCCGGCCTTCGCATCGTCGAGGTCTCCCATAAAACCATCGATGTTGGCGAAGTGAGTTTTGGCCTTGCTGCCAGCGGCAAAGTCGGCGGTGTTTTCTCGTCCGAAGGTTTGGACTCGGGTGGCTCGGTCGTGGCGGCGTACGTCGCGGTCGTTCATAAACAAGGATGCGGTTAGATGCGTTTTAAGTTTGTTAACCCGTGGAACGGTCGGAGCCTCTGCCTGTAGGAATGAGCTTGCAAGGAGAAAAACGGGGCGAAAAAGCCGGGAAAACAGGGATAGTTTCTGCCGACAGGTAACTGCCTGAAAAAGCGGGGCTTTTGCAGTGTCCCTAGCGCGATGGCCAGCACCTTGAGGCCATCTCGCACGCAACTTGACCGCATCCCGCACATTCCTTGACCTCGGCTGACGCGGCCCCAACTCAAGCTCGCATACGCATTGTCACTGATTGACACGCTCCCCGCATAAGCTCGCCTGCACCTTGAACGGCACGGTCAGAACCTGGAGTGATGGTGGCAATGATCCAGCGTCCGCTCGCATCCACCTTGAACGCTGCCGCTCGTGTTCCGACACTGATTCACGCGCGCCTGAACCACCCTTACATGGTCCAGCGCGCGATTCGCATCTGCTGTGGATTCATTTTCCGCAGAGTTGGCTTCAACGCGCCGAAGGCGGACATTGGCTGTCACGCGTCAAAGTCGAACGGATATTCATCCGAGACTTCATTGCCACACGCCATGAAAGTTGTGGAACTTCACCCGAGTCGAGTTGCACGGGCATTTTCAAACTATGCCACTACCGGAGATCGAATTGAAAAAAAGCAAAAGGACGGCTGAATTTCTTCAGCCGTCCTTCGTGAATTGAATTTCCGGTCGCGGATTACGAGCGCGCCGCCGGTTTCTTCGCGGCCTCGTCCAGGATCGTGCTCAGGACGCTGTTTGGCACCTGCTCGAAGGAGAACGGTTCCATCGAATAGCTGGCGCGGCCCTTGGACAGCGAGCGGATCGCCGTGGAGTAACCGAACATTTCCGCGAGCGGCACACGGGCGTTGACCGCCACCTGGCCGAACTTTGCATCAATGTTTTCAATCGCGCCCCGACGGCGGCTGATGTCGCCGACGATGTCGCCCTGGTAGTCGCTGGGCGTGGTGGCTTCGACCTTCATGATCGGTTCGAGCAGAATCGGGCCGGCTTTCTTGAATGCGTCTTTCAACGCGAAGATGCCCGCCATCTTGAACGCGAGTTCGTTCGAGTCCACTTCGTGGAACGAGCCGTCCGTGACATGCACCTTGATGTCAATGACCTGATAGCCGGCATAGACGCCGCTCTTGATCGCTTCCTCGATGCCGTTGATGACGGCGGGGATGTATTCCTTCGGAATCGCACCGCCCACGACCTTGTTCAAGACCTCGACGCCCTTGCCCTTTTCGTTCGGTTGCACGGTGACGCACGCGTGGCCATACTGACCGCGACCGCCGGACTGGCGGATGAATTTGCCTTCGCCCTCGGCGGATTTGGTGATGGTTTCGCGATAAGCGATCTGCGGAGCGCCGGAGTTGGACTCGACCTTGAACTCGCGCTTGAGACGGTCGCAGATGATTTCCAAATGCAACTCGCCCATGCCCGCGATGATGAGCTGGCCGGTCTCTTCGTTGGTGAAGCAGCGAAACGTCGGATCTTCTTCCGCGAGACGTTGCAGACCTTCGGACATCTTGTCGCGGTCCTGCTTGGTCTTCGGCTCGACGGCCATGCTGATGACCGGCTCGGGGAAGGTCGGCGGTTCTAGGGCCACGTCGAAATCCTCGTCGCAGAGCGTGTCGCCCGTGGTGATGTTGCGGAGGCCGACCAGCGCGGCGATGTCGCCGGAGTAGGCCGCTTCAATGTCTTTGCGCTCGCTGCCTTGAATGATCATCAGGCGGCTGACGCGTTCGCGTTTGCGCGTGCGCGGGTTGTAAATGTTGTCGCCCTTCTTGACCGAGCCGGAATAGACGCGGAAGAACACGAGCTTGCCCGCGTAGGGGTCAGTCCAGAGCTTGAAGGCGAGGGAGCAGAATTTCGCGCGGTCGTCCGACGCCACGGTG
>JBBQYK010000125.1:0-12463 GCA_038208765.1 Verrucomicrobiota bacterium | reverse complement strand
GTTGGTGCCGAAGCACTGGCCGAAGACGTAGAGCGTCCCGCCGTTCGTGCCGAGCAACGCCGGTTCCACGCGGAAAATTTCCGTCTGCGGCTGGAGCACCTGGAAAAACCCACGCGCGCCTGTCTCCGGCGACACGCCCTGCTCGGTGACGGCATCAAACGACGCGCGCGCGCTCGTGGCCCGCACCAGATCGTAAGTCGTCCACGGCGCGTTCGTCTCCAGACTGGCGCGCGACTGGATGCGATAGACGAGGTTCGATTCCGCGTCCCACTCCAGCCGGTACGTGGACCGCCCCTCGAAGTCCGTGCCGGTGAAGCGGATGGCGGTTGTGGCCGGCGGCGCGTCCGCGAGCAGTGAAGCCACGCCGGGCAGCAGCGCCAGCAAGGCGGCGGCGAGTTGAAGTGCGGAAGATTGAAGGCCAACCCGAGTGAGTCTGTTTGAGTTTTTCATACCAGCGCGTTTTTGAAAATGCTCCCTTCCAACCAAGCCGAACACGTTCGCCTGGATTGTTGGGTGGCAATCCTGATTAAAGCGGGGCGAAGGCAATTCTCAAGCCAAGAACCAAACGAGGCGGGTTGCGACTTCGCACTCGCGCCAAATCACTGCGGCGGGGCGCAGCGTTCACGCCGCTTCACTGTTCGCAAGTCCAACGCACTCGGCACACCACAGAACTGTCCGCGTTGAAGCGGCATTAATGCCCCGCTCCGAGTGTCACCTGCTATCTCGCCGCTGCGTTGCGCTGCGCCGGGCCGGGATCCACGCCGTTCGCCGGCTGCGTCAGCGCGAACTCGTCGTTGTCCTGCAACTCCTTCTTTAGCCGCGCGAGTTCCTTTTTCAGTTTGGCGATCTGCCGCTTCTGCGCCGGGTCTTCGTAAATGTTCCGCAGCTCGCGCGGGTCACGCACGAGGTCATAGAGTTCCCACTGATCTTTTTTCCAGTAGTGAATCAGCTTGTGCGTAAGCGTGCGGACGCCGTAGTGCGCGGCGGTCTGGTGATCGCCGGGGTCGTGGTAGTAGCGGTAATACATGCTCTCGCGCCACGACCACGGATGCTTGCCTTGCAGCAATGGCACGATGCTGCGGCCCTGCATGTCGGCGGGCACTTTCAATCCCGCGAGTTCCATGAAGGTCGGCGCGAAGTCGGTGTTGATGACCATCTCGTCCTGCACCGAGCCGGGTTTGATGAGCGCGGGCCAGCGCACGAGGAACGGCATCTTGAGCGACTCCTCGTACATGAAGCGCTTGTCATACATCCCGTGCTCGCCGAGGAAGAAGCCCTGGTCGCTGGTGTAGATGACCAGCGTGTTCTCGCGCAGGCCGTTCGCATCGAGCCAGTCGAGCAGGCGGCCCACGTTTTCGTCCACGGACTGCACGCAGGCGAGGTAGTCCTGCATGTAGCGCTGATACTTCCAGCGGTTCAGTTCGTCGCCGCGCAGCACGTTCGTCTTGCCGTCCGCGACCAATTCAATCTCCGTGGGCTTTTGATTCAGCCATTGATTGCGGGGCTGGCCGGTCAGTTCCGCCGGTGGCTCCAGTTTCAAATCGCGCCGCGTTAGATCGTCGAATACGCGCTGCTTGTTTTCACGGAGTCCGTCGGTGCGCGTGCGGTAGTCATCGCGCAGCGTCGCCGGCTCGGGGATGAATTTGTTCGCGAACATCGCCTTGTGTTTCTCGTTCGGTTCCCACGGACGATGCGGCGCCTTGTGATGCGACATGAGGAAGAACGGTTGGTCCTTCGGGCGGTTCTTCAGGAAATCAATCGAGAGGTCGGTGATGAGGTCGCTCACATAGCCCTTCGCGACCACGCGCCCCTCGGGGGTGAGGAAGGCGGGGTTGTGATACAGCCCTTGCCCCGGCAGCACGCTCCACTTGTCGAAGCCCGTCGGATCGCTGCCGAGATGCCACTTGCCGATCATGCCGGTGTAATAACCGGCGGCCTGCAAATACTTCGCCACCGTGGGCTGCGAGCCATCGAAGCGGTTGAACACCGGCGTGCCGTTCTTGTGGCTGTACTTGCCGGTGAGAATCGTGGCGCGACTCGGCGTGCAAATGGAATTCACCACGAAGCAGCGGTCGAAGCGCATCCCCTCCTTCGCAATGCGGTCCAGGTGCGGCGTCTGGTTCAACATGCTGCCGTAGGCGCTGATGGCGTGCGCCGCGTGGTCGTCCGTCATGATGAACAGGATGTTCGGACGCGCGGGCACGGCGGCGTGAGCGAGCGTGGTCAAGACCAAGGCCAGCGCGATGGAGAAGATACGGGAGTTCACGCGCCGACGTTTCCGCGTGCGGAGTAACGTGTCGAGGAAGTTTTGCGCGAAGCAGACAAATCAAAATAAAGCAGTTCTACCGGGAGGGATCAGGCCCAGAGGGCCGACCAGAAATTAGCCGGTGGCGTGAGCCACCGGAAAGAGGCGGATGATCTCAAGCCCTGATAGGGCGGCACTGGAAGCAACCGCGCACTGCGGAATCCGTTTCGCCCCTGCCGGGGCTGATTTTGATGAACGCCAAGTCCGGTGGCTCACGCCACCGGCTAATCTCTGCCCGGCCTTCCGGGCCTCCTGAATTTTGCTGAACCCGTCTCGCACTGCTCATGACACGAGCGCTGCCACATCATCAGTAACGCACCACCTTCAAGCGCCCGCCACCCAGCGTGAACGAAGCGATCTTGTTCGACTCATCAATGCTCATCGGGACTTTCCAGCTTTTGGAGTCATCGCCGTCGAGCGTGTGCGATTGCTCGCGCCCGTCCGGAGCGATGACATGCAGAGCGGTCGAGTAAAAGTCGCAGCGGTTCCAATACTGAATGACGCGAAAGGTGTAGCCGCTGAGAAGGTTGGTAAAAGCAATCGTGGTCTTCGGCGCAAAGACCACGTCGGGCAACCATACACCAATCCACAGGCCGAGCGCCCACAAGGCACCCAAGATGAAGAAGAACACAGCGAGATGATTTGGGCGGTTCGCATGGATCAATCTTTCTACCCCTTCGCAATCTCCCGATACGCCGCCAGAAACCGATCCACGTTCTCGCGCTTGGAAGTCTCGCCCATCAACCCGATGCGGATGATCTTTCCCTTGAGCGGCCCGAGTCCCGCACCCACTTCGATGTTGTGCTCGGTGAGCAGGCGCTTGCGGAGCGCGGCTTCGTCGAGTCCAGCGGGGACGCCAACGGCGTTGAGTTGCCAGAGCTGATGCCCTTCCTGCGACGCGATGCTCAAGCCGAGTTCCTTCAAGCCCGCCTTCAAGGCCAGATGATTTTCCTGATGCCGGCGGAAACGATTCTCCAGTCCTTCCACGAGCGCGAGACGCAACGCCTCGTGCAACGCGTAGTTCATCGAGATGGGCGCGGTGTGGTGATACACGCGCTCCTGGCCCCAGTAGGACGAGAGCAGGTTCACGTCGAGATACCAGCTCTGCACTTTCTTCGTGCGTTGCTTGGTCGCGACTTCCATCGCGCGCGGACTCAGCGAGACGGGCGAAAGTCCAGGCGGGCAGCTCAGGCATTTCTGCGTGCCGCTGTAAACGGCGTCCACGCCCCACTCGTCGAGCTTCACCGGACAGCCGCCGAGCGACGTGACCGTATCAATCAGGAACAACGCGCCCGCGTCGTGCGCGAGCTTGGAAATTTCCTCCACCGGCGTCAGCGCGCCCGTCGATGTCTCAGCGTGAACCACCGCGACGAGTTTCGGCTTCGCGACTTTCGCCAGCGCTTCCTTCACCTTCGCGGGTTCAATGATGCGGCCCCATTCCGCTTCTACTTTCGTGACCTTCGCGCCGCACCGTTCCGCCACATCGCACATGCGCGTGCCGAACACGCCGTTGACGCCGATGATTACTTCGTCACCCGGCTCGAGCAGATTCACGCAACAAAACTCCATGCCCGCGCTGCCCGTGCCGCTCACCGGGAAGGTCATGTCATTCTTCGTCTCGAAGACTGTGCGCAGCATGGCCTTGATCTCCTCCATCATTTTCACGAACACGGGATCGAGATGCCCGACGAGCGGCTGCGCCATGGACGCGAGGACGGACGGCGCGACATCACTGGGGCCAGGGCCCATCAACAAACGGGGCGGGGCGACAAACTTTTGCGGAATTTGCATGGCGCAAAAGCTAAGGCGTGACGCGCCGCCGGTTCAACGCATTTGCGGGGGCCGGCTCGACGGAGAAGCGGCTGCTGAAACCGACCCAGGCTGGCCGGAACGATTTCCCGGCTGGTGATTCATGTCATTTCTCTTGCCCGGCCCGCGCGGCGCGACTGTATCGTCGCGCGTGCAGAAACGCGGCAAACCTCCGGCGCATTTTCCCGGCTGGCCACAAATCCTGGATGTGGTGCAGCCGCAACTGCGCGCGCAGGCCGGCGGAGCCGCATTGGCGCAGGGCAACTCGCTCGAAGTCCTCGATGCGCTCTTCGCGAAATTTCCCGACGGCTGCTTTGACTGCATCTTCGCCGACCCGCCCTACTTCCTTTCCAACGGCGGCATCACTTGCCACGCCGGCAAAATGGTGAAGGTGGACAAAGGTGACTGGGACAAGTCGCAGGGGCCGGAACTGAACCATGAGTTCAACACCGAATGGCTCCGGCGCTGCCAGCGCGTGCTGAAACCGAACGGCACCATCTGGGTCACGGGCACGCAGCACGTCATCTTCTCCGTCGGGTTCGCGATGCAGCAACTCGGGATGAAAATCCTCAACGACATCACCTGGGAGAAACCAAATCCGCCGCCAAATCTTTCCTGCCGTTACTTCACGCACGCCACGGAGACGGTGCTGTGGGCCGCAAAAGACGAGCGGAGCAAGCACACGTTCAATTACAAATTGATGCGCGAGCACGCGGGCGGGAAGCAGATGAAAAGCGTGTGGCGGCTTTCTGCGCCGGCCAAAATAGAAAAACAGTTTGGCAAGCATCCGACGCAGAAGCCGCTGGCGTTGGTCGAACGCTGCCTGCTCGCCTCGACGCATCCGGGTGACTTCGTGCTCGATCCGTTTTCCGGCGGTGGGACCACGGCGGTGGCCTGCGCGCGGACGCAGCGGCACGGACTCGGGATTGAACTGGAGGCGAAGCATTCGGAATGCGCTGCGCGCCGTTTAGAACACCTGGCCGCGCCGGACGCGGCGATTCCTACCCACTGATATGGCCGGACGCGCGCTCGCAGTTTCCAACGGTGATGAGCTGGCCAAGCTCGTCGTCGCGCTCGGCCAGCGGCTCGGACTGGAAGCACGCGAGCAAGTCCGCGTGGCTCGCCGCATCTGGGGCGCGGAGCGGCGCATCGACGTGGTGCTGCTGCATCCCGCTTCCCGCAAGACGCTCGGACTGGAATGCAAATTCCAGTCGGTGGTCGGCAGCGCGGAGGAAAAAATTCCGGCCACGATCAAGGACATCGAGGCGTGGCCGATTCCGGGGCTGGTCGTTTTCGCGGGGCCGGGTTTTTCGGACAACATGCGTTCGTTCCTGATTTCCACAGGCAAGGCAGTGGAGTTTGAGGAACTGCCACCGTGGCTGTGTTTGTATTTCGGCCTGCCGCTTGATTGAGCGCCGCTTGCTGCCGGTTCGCCACCGGCAGATGAGGCGCTCGCAGGGAGAGAATTCCGGGAACTTGCCCGCGAGCTTCGTCGTCATCATACCCTGCCGGTTACAAACCGGCAGCACGCTGTTTCCGGGTGCCTCGTACCACGGTCGCTGAATTATTTTTCCTTCGCGTCCTGGGCGTTCTCCGCGCGAGGGGAAAATTCTCCGCTCAGGATTTCGTTGAATAGTGCCGAAGGGATCGGGGTCTGTTAAAAGCGTTGGGAGCAAAACAAGCCGGCGAAACCCAGGCCGGGATGGAGAAAATCCTATGAAACAATTGCAGAAGAAGTGTGTCCATGTACCGCGCTCGCGCGCCGGGTTCACGTTGATTGAGCTGCTCGTGGTGATCGCGATCATCGCGATTCTCGCGAGCATGCTGCTGCCCGCCATTGCGAAGGGCAAGGAGAGCGCACGCCGCATCTCGTGCGTGAACAACATGCGCCAGCTTGGCCTCGCACAGCAGATGTTCGCCGACGACAACGAGGGCCGGTTCACGCCGCGTCAGGCGCCGTGGTGGCCTGAACGACTGCTCCCCTATTACGTGAACAGCAATCTGCTCCACTGCCCCACCGATGTCGCCGCGCATCCGCGCAGCTACATCATGAACGGCTGGAACGATTATTTTGCCGACGCCCTGGGTACGAATTTTCCCGCCTACATGGCCTACCAGGTGGCTGAAGGAATGTCGGAGGCCGCGATCACCACATCTTCGGAAACCATCCTCTTCGGTGAACTGGTGGCGGAGAACAACAACCGGCACATGGATTATCTTCAGGACAACGATCTTCAGGTGATCGCGCAGACCCGCCACGGCAGCGGCACCGGCACCGGCACGGGCGGCGCGAACTACGCCTTCGCGGACGGCAGCGCGCGCTACCTGCGTTTCGGCCAGGCCATCTCGCCCATCAACCTCTGGGGCGTGACCGAGGAGTGGCGGCAGACCGGCGCGGTCACGCAATAGGCCCGCGCGCCGGACTCAAATCACCGCGCGAGGACTTGGTAGAAACGCTGTTCACCCGCGGACTCATTCAGGCATTCATCGTCCGCGAGATTTTCTTTGGACCGGGGCCGATGATGGTGGTTTGCATCGAACACGATTTGTCGTCAGCAATCGCTCCGCGGCGTGCGGCGTTGGTGCCGTCGAGCCGCCATCAAATCACCGTTCCGTGCGGCACCACGCCGTTCTTCGGGATGATCACGATGCCGTCGCGGATGAAATAAAGCGGGTGGTCCACATTCTCGGGCTTGCCCTGTGGCGAGATGGTCACGTTGTTTCCGATGCGCGCGTTCTTGTCGATGATGGCGTTGTCGACCCGCGTGTTCTCGCCGATGCCGATGCGCGGCTGCCCCACCGCCTCGTGCTCGGCGATGGAGGTGGCGGACTCGTAGTAGTCGCTGCCCAGCATGATCGTGCGGTTCAAATGCGTCCCCGGACTGAGAATGCTGCGGATGCCAATGATCGACTGGTGAATCTCCGCGTGGTTGATGATGCACCCGTCGGAAATGATCGCGTGATCAATCTGCGCGGCATTGATCTTCGAGGCCGGCAGCCAGCGCGGGCGGCTGAAGATGGGCGCGGTCATGTCGAAGAAATTAAAGCGCGGCAGCTCGGAAGTGATGTCCAAGTTCGCCTCGAAGAACGCGCGAATCGTCCCGATGTCCTCCCAGTAGCCTTGAAACACGTACGACGAAACGTGGTGCGTGCCGATGGCTCCGGGGATGATGTGCTTGCCGAAATCCGTGTGCGTGTTGTCGAGCAGCTTGAGCAGGACGTCGCGGTTGAAAATGTAAATGCCCATCGAGGCGAGGAGGAGGTCTTCCGCGCCGCCTTGGATTTCCAGGAAGTCATACATGTCGCGCGGGATGACCAGTCCGTCCTGCACCGCCGCCTCCTTCGGCTTCTCGACGAAGTGCGTGATGCGCCGCTCGCGATCAATCTGCATGATGCCCAGCCCCGCCGCCTCCGCGCGTCGCACCGGGATGGTCGCGATGGTCAGGTCCGCCTCCGACTCCATGTGCTGACGGATCATCTTGCGGAAATCCATCCGGTAAAGCTGGTCGCCGCTCAGGATGAGGACGTAATCGAAATCGTGGTTGAGCAGGTGAACGAGATTCTTCCGCACCGCGTCCGCCGTGCCCTGATACCACGACGTGTCGGAGAAGGTTTGTTCCGCGGCCAGCACCTCGACGAAGCCGCTGGAGAACTGGTCGAACTTGTAGCTCTGCGAAACGTGCCGGTGCAGCGACGCGCTGTTGAACTGCGTGAGCAGGTAGATGCGCTTGAGGTCGGAGTTGATGCAGTTCGAGATCGGAATGTCCACGATGCGATACTTGCCCGCGAGCGGCACGGCGGGTTTCGCGCGCTCTTTCGTGAGCGGAAAAAGCCGCGTGCCCGCCCCGCCACCCATGATGACGGAGAGGACGTTGCTGGTGTTCGGAGACATTCTGGCGGTGCCTTGATTTGCCGTGGCCATAAAGAAAATGTGTTGTTGCGCCTGGGGCGCGTTCGTTTTGCTGGGCGCCAGCGTATCGCCGCGCTCACCGGGAGCAAAACTAAAATCAACCGGGATACTGATCCCCGAGTTGACGCAAAATAAATGTTACCGGGGCAAGGCGGTGCTGCTGTCATCGGCCAAGCTCCTGTAGCGGCGTCTCGTAAGAGCGCCGCCAACTTCTGTTTGAATGCAGCAGCTTCCTGCGCCGCTACTCCACCTTCAACCGATAGAAGAACTGCCCGCTGTCGGCCGCCGTCGGATCAAGAAAGCTATTCTGCGGCGGCGTGGACAAAATGTGCTCCGCCAGATTCGTGAACGTACCGCCGCCCGTCACCAGCCCGCCCGCCCGCCACGCTCCAACGCGACTGCATCACCACTCTGTTCGACACTGAACCAGCCGGGCCGGTGCCCATGAGCAGATCCGCTTCGTTCTTTGTCCACGTCAGCAACACGTCGCCATTCGCCATCGGCCCGCAAAGCTGTGGCGCGTGATCCAGATAAGCATTGGCCGTCAACGTCACTGGCACTCCACGCTCCGTTGCTGCGATTCCAGCGCGACCAGAGATTTCCATTTGCGCCGCCATCGCGGTGAGATTCGTCTCGTTGAAGTTCACGTCCGCCACGCGCTCCCATACGGCAACCACCTCATCGTTACCGTCGTAAGCAACTTGCGGAGAGAACTCCGGCGCTCTGACGAGACGCCGCTACGGGAATCAGAAGGGCGGCAGCTTCGGTGGGTTTCCTGGCTCGCGTTGGGCGTGATAGAGCTTCCAAAACAGCGGCCAGAAATCTTCGTCCAATGGATGCAAATCAGGATACCCAGGAACCATCGCCCCGAGATAGGTCCACTGTTTGGCCTCGCTGACCAAGTTCGCACGCACGGGATTGTTGAAGACATAGAAACACGTCGCGGAAAAGGCCCCATGCGTCCGCTCATGCTCGCGCAGCACGGTGTCATGCGACTGCTTCTGCAAATCGAACGCGGGATTCCGGCGCCGCAGTTCAATCTGCAAATACTTTCTCAGGAAGCGCATGGCGTTGATCTGGTCCGTGGAAAGTTTCGTCCCCATCCACAGGACGTGAGCATGATCCGGCATCAGCACATAGGCCGGGCAGAACAATCCTTCGCGCGCGGCAGCGTGCAGCAACAGTTCTCGGAAGAAGGCGTGAAACGAGGCGTCGAGCCAGCCGGTGACGCGGCGTTCCAGAGTGATGACCCAATGCACCACGGCGAACGCCTGATAGTAAGGACGCGGCAGGCGCGGAAGGTGGTGCATGTCTTCCATGCCTGCGATGGTAGCGGCGTCTCGTGAGAGCGCCGCCATAATTATTTTGATGGGCGGCGCTCTTACGAGACGCCGCTACAGATGAGCCTTCGGCTCTCCTCTGCTGATGTGTGGCAAATCGTCTGCCAGCCGCGTTGGGCGGCGGCTTCTACGTTTTCCGGCTTGTCGTCGAGGAAGAGGATTTCGGCGCCGTGGCAGCCGGTGCGTTGCTCGGTGATTTCGTAGATGCGCGCGTGCGGCTTGAGCGCGGCGCATTCGTAGGAAAGGACATAGCCGTCGAAATTCGCAAAGAACGGAAAGCGGCGGCGGATGTGGCCGATGGCGATGTCGTTGGTGTTCGAGAGAATGAAGGTGGGCACGCCGCGCGCGCGAAGCTCCGCGTGCAGGGCAATCATCTCCGGCAGCTCGGTGAAGATGTCGCCGAAGGGCGCGGCGAATTCCTCGAAGCCGCCGCGAAAGCCGATGCGCGCCTTCACTTCGGTGAAAAACTCCTGCGTGGTCATCTCCGCGCCTTCGTAGCGGAAAAGGAGCGGCGTCTGGTCAATGACGGCGCGGACTTCAGCGGCGCTGGCGGAGGAATTTTCCGCGAGGCGGCGCGCAGCAATGCCGTAGTCGAAATCCACGAGCACCTTGCCCAGATCAAAGACGACGGCTTTGACCTTCAAGTCATCTCCCTCCGGCCTTCGAGCGCGCGGGTGAGCGTGAGGTCGTCGGCGAAATCGAGTCCGCTGCCGGCGGGGAGGCCGTGGGCGATGCGCGTCACCTTCACGCCGCGCGCGCCGAGTTGCTTCGCGAGATAGTAGCTGGTGGCGTCGCCTTCCACGTCGGTCGGCAGAGCGAGCACGACTTCGCGAATCGGCTCGGTGATGAAGCGCGCTTCGAGCTGGCTGATGCGCAGGTCTTCCGGGCCGACGCCGTTGAGCGGAGAAATTTTTCCGCCGAGCACATGGTATTTGCCGCGAAAGAAATTCGCCTTCTCGACGCTCAGAATATCTGTGGGCCGCTCGACGACGCAGACGAGCGAGGCGTCGCGCCGCGGGTCCTGACAAATGGCGCACGGCTCGACCTCGGTGAGCGCGCCGCAGATGGAGCAGAGCCGGATGCGTTCGCGCGCGGTGACGATGACCTGCGCGAGCAGCTTCACGCCCGGCGCATCCGCCTGCACGAGATGCAGCGCGATGCGCTCGGCGGAACGCGGCCCGACGCCGGGCAACTTGCCGAGCGCGGCGGTGAGGGCGGTGATGGGTTCGGGGAGCATGGCTCAGAACTTGTAGCGGCGTCTCGTGAGAGCGCCGCCAAGCACAGGAATTATGGCGGCGCTCTGACGAGACGCCGCTACAGGGGAACGGTTCACATCCCCGGCAGGCTCAGGCCCTGCGTGATCTTGCCCATCTCGCCGTTGGAAATTTCCTTGGCCTGCTCGAGCGCCTGGTTCACGGCGGTCACGAGCATGTCCTCAAGCAACTGCGCGTCGGACGGATTAACGGCGGCGGGATCAATCTTGATCGTGGCGACGGTGCCGTCGCACCTCGCGATGACCTTCACCGCGCCGCCGCCGCTGGTGGCCTCGACAGTGCGGGCGGCCAGGGCCGACTGGGTTTGTTCCATCTGCTGCTGCATTTTCGCAGCCTGTTTCATCAGTTTTCCAATGCTCGACATGGGTGTGAGTTACAAGTTGAAGGTTGAAGGTTGAAGGGTAAAAAGCGTCAGCCGCGCACGTCCACGATGGTGCCTTTGAAAATTTCCAAGGCCTTTTTGATCAGGGGATCGTTTTTGAATTCGGCGTGATCGAGTTGCACCGGCTTTGGCGCGGGGGCGGGCGCAGCGGGTTTGCTCGGCGGCGGCGCGGCGGCAAAGCTGGGGACGGGAGCCGCAGGAACGGGAGCCGCCAGTGGCTCCGGTGCCGCTGGCGCGGCGAGGCCGAAATCCTGGGGGCGCTCCGCTTTCACGATCTTCACCTGCGCGCCGTGAATACCGAGCTCCGCCAGCTTCGTCGCGATGAGGGAATGGTTCTTCGAGTTGTCCACCATGCCGATGTGGTCGGCGAACTCGGGATCGAATCCGATGGTGAAAACATTCTTCATGAACGACACCGGGTGCGCCTCGATGAAGTAACTGCGGGCAAACGGACTGGCCCGGCCAATCGCGTCGATCAGGTTCGGCCACAGGGCGGCGAGGTCCACGCCGCCCGCCGCCGCCGTGCCCCCGGCATCCTGCCGGGTAGGCGCGTAACTTGGAACCGCAGCAACGGGTGCAGGAACAGACGCAGCGACGGGCGCTGGTCTCGGAGCCGGAGTCGCCGTCACTGGCGCACGCACTGGTGCCGACGGTGCAGAAGGAGAAGTTGAACCCGCGTCCCCACGCAGTTCATTCAGCCGCTTTAGCACCGCATCCAGACTCACGGCGTTGCGCGCTTCCATCGCCTTGATCAGCGAAATCTCGATGAAAATTTTCTTCGAGGCCGCGTCGCGCAGATTGCTTTCCGTTTGCGTGAGCGTCTCCATCACGCGCGTCAATCCCTCGGTGCTGACCAGCGCGGCCTGCATCGCGAGCGTGGCCGCTTCGGCTTCGGAGACTTCGAGCAGGCGCGTGTCGCCTTTGGAAATTTGGAAGACCAGGAGGTTGCGCAAGTGTTGCAGCAGATCGCCGAGGAACTTGCCCAAATCTTTGCCGTGCCGCGCGAGTTCGTTCAATTCGCCGAGCACCAGCGGCACGTCGCCTTTGAGCAAACCTTCCGCGAGCGAGAGCAATTGGGACTGCGAGGTGAGGCCGAACATCGAGAGCACATCTGGCTCGACAATGGCATTACCACAAAAGCTGATGAGCTGATCGAGCGCGCTCTCGGCGTCGCGCATGCCGCCGTCCGCACCGCGCGCGATGGCGTGGAGCGCCGGCTCGTCGATGGTCACGTTTTCCTTGCCGGCGATTTCGCGCAGATGATTGACGATGAGCTTGATTGGAATGCGACGCAGATCGAACCGCTGGCAGCGGGAGAGAATCGTCGGCAGCACCTTCTCCGGCTCGGTCGTCGCGAACATGAACTTCACATGCGCGGGCGGCTCTTCGAGCGTCTTGAGGAGCGCGTTGAACGCCTCCTTCGTCAGCATGTGGACTTCGTCG
>JBBQYK010000124.1:0-12485 GCA_038208765.1 Verrucomicrobiota bacterium | reverse complement strand
CGGGTGCGACTTCGACGCTGCCCGGGCGAGGCTTTTCACAGAGGATGGCATCCAGTTGGAGCGTGCGCGCGATCTCGTCGGCTTCGGCCTCGGTGCATTCCGTCGGGATGGGAACGACGACCGCCCGTAATCGCCAGAGCGCGTAGGTCAGTGCGACGTAGTGGATGCTGTTCGGAAACGCGAGACCGACGCGGCTGCCGGGCGGAAATGTTGGAGTCGGAAACCGGCTGACCCAGGTGTTCACTTCTTCGAGCAGGACGGCATAGGTGATCTGACGTTCTCCCTCGATCAAAGCTGATTTGTGCGGCCAGTGACTGGCCGCCTGCTCCAACAATCCGGTCAGATTCATGTTTCCGTTCAGCGTGAAAAGAAATTAGGCCGGGCTGATTTGGAGGGTCAACAAGATGTTGGTGGGCACGACAGGGGTCGAACCTGCACGGATTACTCCATTGGATCCTAAGTCCAACGCGTCTGCCAATTCCGCCACGCGCCCGAACAACTGATGGCGAGTATTCGCGCGAGCGGCAAAACTGTAAATCATCGAATCAATGCGGCTTCGCCTCAGGGTCACTCGCACCGGAGTCGCGGACAGCCCTGTCCGCAGACGTCACGGTCGCTGAAATCGCCACGCCCATACTGCATCGACAGCGGACATGGCTGTCCGCTGCTCCGGCGGTTTCGGTGAACAACTTGTCGAAAATTTCCTGAGAAATTTTTTGCGGTCGCACGCCGCTTCTGCTGTATTAGCGACCGCAAGCCGGAAACTTGGCGTAACAATCGGTTCCTCACGACAAGTAGTGGTTTCCAAAAACACGGACGAAGTATGCCGTGACGGGTTCAACGAATGTTGGCCCCGATGACTCGAATTGTTTTTTGGATTCGTAATTTCGCAATGTCTGTCGTGAGAGAATGAACGTGTTCTATTTATTAGCCGCCGCCGCCAAGCCCAAGGACGTGGAACTGGTCATGATCTGGGATCAGTCCACTCTGGAGGCGAAGGTCATCATCATCTTCCTGCTCTTTTTCTCCATCTTCGCTTGGTCTGTGATGGTCGCGAAGGGAGTGCAGATGCAGCGCGCCAAGAAGTTGAACCGCCTCTTCGAGAATGAATTCCGCACCCAGAAGCACGCGCTCGATGTTTTCGACCGCCGCGTGACCGTGGAGGATTGCCCGCTCTTTGTCGTCTATCACCAAGGCTGCAAGGAAGTGGACGCGCGGCTCAAGCTGCCTGATGGCGGGCGCAAGACGCTGCTCTCGCTGAAGTCCATCGAGCATGTGAAGCGCACGCTGGAGAGCGCGGTCGCCTCGCAGTCGCTCAAGTTGGAGTCAGGATTGATCCTGCTGGCCCTGGCGGTCAGCGGCGCACCCTTCCTCGGCTTGCTCGGCACGGTCTGGGGCGTGATGAGCGCGTTCAGCCATGTGGCGATGCTCGGCAAGGCGGACCTCGCGACCATGGCTCCCGGCGTGGCGGCGGCGCTCATCGCCACCGTGGCGGGGCTGCTCGTGGCGATCCCGTCGATGTTTGGCTACAACTATCTGGTGCATAATCTGCGTGTCCTGACGGTCGAACTGGACAACTTCGCGCAGGCCCTTGTCTCGCAAATCGAGACGGAATATTTGAAAGACGAATAATGAGTCGAGTGTCGAGAGTCGAAGGTCGAGCGCCGGAAATCTTCCGGCACCGTCTGGCTTTCGTCTCTCGTCTCTCGACCATCGACCAAGCATGAGGCGCTTTTCCCAACGCAATTCGCTGGTGACGTTGAGTGAAATCAACATCACGCCGCTGCTGGACTTGGCGTTCGTGCTGTTGATTATTTTTGTCATCACCACGCCGTTGCTGGAGCAGGGCCTGTCGCTCAATCTGGCCACGGGAGGCACGACGGACGCGGTGCTCGTGAAGGACAACATCCGCACCGTGGAGATCGACGCGCGCGGCAACTTCATGCTGAACAGCCGGCGCATGACCGTGGCGCAGATCGAGTCGGAACTGGTCGCGGTGTTCGCCAAGAATCCGAACCTCGTGGTCTTCGTGCGCGCGGACAAAGACGGAAAGATCGAGCCGTTCGCGGACATCATGAACCGGTGCATTCGCAAAGGCATCACCAAGTTTTCGTTTCGCACGTCGCCGGAAAAATAAATGAATCGCCTCGAGAAAAAATGCTTCGTCGGTGCGGCCTCCTTTCACGGGGGGCTGCTGGCGGTGATTTTTATCGGCGCGGCGTTCAGTTCGAACCAGGTGCCATCGGACGCCGGGCCGGTCATCACGATGATGCCGAATCTTGGCGCGGCTTCGTCGGGCAATGGTGTTCCGCCGCCCGCGCAGCCGGCCAAGCCCACTCCGCCGGAGCCGGAGCCGCCGCCGCCCAAGCCTGAACCGGTCAAACAGCCTGAACCGGAGCCGGTAAAAACGAAAGTGACGAAGCGCGACGAGCCGAAGGAGACGGAAAAGGAAAAAGGCGATTTGCCCGTGCTGGTCAAGAAACTGAACGACAAGAAGCTGGCGAAGGAAGCGCCGAAGACCAACGCGCCCAGTTCCCTGGTCAGCAAGACCATTCGACGCCACGAGCTGGTGGACCCTGTGGCCAAGCGGGTGGCGGAAGCGCAACGGCAAAAAGACCTGCGAGCGGCGCAAGCCGCGCAAGCCGCGGAAGCCGGCCGCCGCGCCGATGCCATCTCGGCGGTCAACAGCATCGTCAAAGGAGGAAACGGCACCGGTCTCGCATCGAACTCCCGCGTCACCAATCCCAATCCGGGCGGCGGAATGGGCGGCGGCGAAGGCGTGGCCTCGGGACGCTACGGCGACGGCTTGAAAGCCATCTACGACTCGAAGTGGATTTTGCCGAGCGACGCGTTTGATGATGAAGCCTCTGCGTCCGTCCGCGTCACCGTGAAGCGCGACGGCACCGTCGTTTCGTCCGCGATTACCAAGGCTTCCGGCAACACCTCATTTGATCGCTCCGTGAAGGCGGTGTTAAACAATGTGACCCGCGTGCAGCCCTTCCCGCCGGAGATGAAGGAGCCGCAGCGCGTGTTCACTTGGAGATTCGAAAAAAGGACAAGAGCAGGATGAGAATGATTAAAGGATTTTGTTTACTGGTTGTTGTGAGCGGGATTTTGCGCGCGGCTGACCCAATCGACCTGGGGCCCATCACTCGTAGCGTGGACAGCCTCGGTTTCATGAAACCCATCCCGGTGAACGTCACCGGCTTCAGCGGCGAGGTTGATTCCGTGTTGCGGAATGACTTGGCCTTCATGGGCTTCGAGTTTGTTTCGGCGGACAAGGCGCTGTTCCAAATTCAGAAGAACAGCGCGGCGGGCGTGGGCGCGAGCATCACCCAGTTGCAATACAACAAGGCCTTCACCGGCGGTTCGACACGGCAGCAGACGCACGCGCTCGCGGATGACATCGCCAAGACCATCACGCTGAAGCCCGGCATTGCGCAGACGCGCATCGCGTTCAAGACGCGCCCGCGCTCCTATGGCGCCGGGGAGATTTCCATCTCCGACTACGACGGCTTCAACGCCATGCCCGTGACGCGCGACGGGGCGATATGCGCCGCGCCAGCCTGGGGCGGCAACAACACGCTCTTCTACATGACGCACAAGCTCTCGGGCAAACCGGACATCCTCTCGCACAATCTCGCAAGCGGCGCGCGCAAGGCCATTGCGCGTCATCCCGGCATGAATTCCAGCGCGTCCGTCTCCCCCGACGGCCGCCGCGTGGCGATGATTCTCAGCAAATCCGGCAGCCCCGACCTGTGGGTGAGCGACCTCGACGGCGGCAACTTGAAGCAACTGACCACGACGAAGGAAGACGAGTCCTCGCCGTGCTGGTCGCCGGACTCGACGAAGATTTGTTTCGCCTCGCGCGACAGCGGACGGTCGCGGCTCTACACCGTCTCCGCCAGCGGCGGACGGATGCAGCCGCTGTCCATCGCCGGCGTCAGCAACCTGAGCGAGCCGGACTGGTCGCCGGACGGCAAATTTCTAATTTTCACGGCCAACATGGGCGGCTTCCGCATCTGTGTCATGCCGATGGAAGGACCTCTCCGCGGAACGGCCACCACGCTGGTGGACGGCGAAGATCCTGTGTGGGCGCCCAACTCCCGCGCGGTGATGTTCGTAAAAAACGTGAACAATCGACACGTCCTGTCCTTGCTGGACGTGCCCAGTAAAAAGACCAAAGACCTCGGAACCATCAAAGGAGACGCCTCGCAGCCAAGTTGGGCGCGGTGACTCCAAACAAAAAACGCCCCACTAAAAAATGAAAACGCAAAACCTGTTCGTCATCGGATTCGGAACCTTGCTCGTCGTCTTGACGGGCTGCAAATCACCGGAACGCTTCACCAGCCTCGGCACGCCGGGCGGCGGTTCGTCGTTCGCTTCTGGGAGCGGCTCCAAGCCGCTCGACCTCGGCACGCCGCCGCTTGAACTCAACGGCAAGACGACCTCCGGCGAGGAAGTCATTGGAGTTAATGCCTACGGCCTGTCCGACGACTCCGACCTCGCCAACCGCGACATGGATCGCAGCGCCTTCGCCGCCGACACCGTGTATTTCGGCTACGACCTCGCCAGCGTGAAAGCGGACGAGGCCACGAAAGTCGCGCGCGTGCTCGAAGCCGTGAAGGCGCGTGGCACCGGCTACGACCTCCTCATCGAAGGTCACGCCGATGAACGCGGGACGGAAGAATACAACCGTGCGCTCGGCGAACGTCGCGCGCTTGCCATCCGCGAACTGCTCACCAAATCCGGCCTCGAAGGCACGCGCGTCTTCACCCGCACCTTCGGCAAGGACCAGCCCGCCGTGGCCTCGCATGACGAAGCCGCCTACAGCCAGAACCGCCGCGGTGAATTCGTCCTTGTCTTGCCGAAGAAGTTGATCACAACTCAAAACACGAAATGAGAATTAATTCACTCCTGCTCCTGGCGGTCGTCCTCGCGACTGGCCTCGTTGGCTGCAAAAAGAAAATGGACCGCGTCACGCCGCTCCCCGGCTACGGCGGCTCCGCGAGAATCGGCGACGCGCCCCCCGGCGGCCTCACCGGCGGCAACTCCATTCCCGGCGGCGAGGGCATCGGCGGCAACACCGGCGTCGGCCTCGATCCGAACAGCGTCATCCCGCAAACCGGCACGCGCAACATCGATGACCGCCCGCAGGACCGCACAAAGTACGCGCCCCAGACGGTGTATTTCGAGTACGACCGCGCCAACGTGACCGCCACCGAGGCCGCGAAGGTGCAGGAAGTCGCGACCAAGTTTAAGGGCGAGGATGCCGCGATGGACCTGCTCATCGAAGGCCACTGTGACGAGCGCGGCACGGAAGAATACAACCGCTCGCTCGGCGAACGCCGCGCGCTCGCGTTGCGTGAACTGCTCGTGGCCGCGGGCGTCCCGGCGGACCGCGTCCACACCGTGAGTTTCGGCAAGGACAAGCCCATCGAACCGCTCCGCAGCGAGTCGGCCTACAGCAAGAACCGCCGCGGCGAATTCATCCTGATTCTCCCGAAGTAACTGTTCGCGGTCAAAACTCTGCAGGCGGCGGTCGCAAGACCGCCGCCTTTTTGTTTTGCCGGAGCGCGGTTGAACAAGCTGGACACATCGGCAATCGACGATATGTTCCGCGCGTGACTGAACTGGTGCTGGTGGCCAAAGCCTTCGCCGACCCCACGCGGGTCCGCGTCCTCGTCGCGTTGCGCCGGGGCGAACTGTGCGTCTGCGAACTGTGTGACACGCTCCAGATCACGCAGTCCACCCTCTCGACCCATCTCCAGGTCATCCGCGAGGCGGAGCTGGTGCAGACGCGCAAGGAGGGGAAATGGGTTTATTACGCGCTCCGCCCGGACAAGGAGCCGCTGCTGGAGTCCATCTTTGGATTCTTTTCCCGCCCGCTCAAAGCGGACGCCGCGCTGCGCCGTGATGCCGGGCAACTGACCGCGCGCTTGAAGGAGCGCAAGGACGGCGCGTGCTGCGTCGGCTTCTGCCGCCCGAAAACCAAACCCCGCCGATGAAAAAACTTTTCGCCGAATATCTCGGAACCTTCGCCCTCGTGTTCGCCGGCACCGGAGCCATCGTGATCAATCACGCCAGCCAAGGCGCGATCACTCACGTCGGCATCGCCCTCACTTTTGGCCTCATCGTGCTGGCGATGATCTACACCTTCGGCGACGTCAGCGGGGCCCATCTGAATCCCGCCGTCACGACGGCCTTCGCCGTGGCCCGGCGTTTTCCCTGGCGCACGGTGCCGGCCTACGTCGCCGCGCAACTTGCCGGCGCCGTCAGCGCCAGTGCGTTGCTGCGCGTGCTGTTTCCGGAGGACGCAACGCTGGGAGCCACGCTGCCGGCCGGACGTGCGAGCCAGAGTTTCATTTTGGAAATCGTGCTCACCCTGCTGCTCATGGTCGTCATCCTCAGCGTCTCCACCGGCGCGAAGGAGAAAGGCATCACGGCCGGAATCGCCATCGGGGCCGTCATCGCCTTGGAAGCGATGTTTGCCGGACCGATCTCCGGCGCCTCCATGAACCCCGTGCGCTCACTGGCCCCGGCCCTGGTCAGCGGCCATCTGGAGCACCTGTGGATTTATCTCGCCGGCCCGATGCTCGGAGCCGCGCTGGCCGTGCCCGCCTGCTGCGCCTTTCGCGAACCGGGCTGTTGCCGGATGAAAACCTGAATGATGAAACTGCACGAAATCAAAGCCACGCTCGCCGTGTTTCCCGACGCCACGATCCGCTTCATCCTGCCCGCCGGTGAACCCGTGCCCGCGCACGCGCACGTCACCGAGGTCGCGCAGATCACCAAACGCTTCATCGACTGCGGCGGCACACTGCGCGACGACGTTCTGTGCCGCCTGCAAACCTGGGTGGCGGATGATCTCGAACACCGCCTGACCGCGCCCAAGCTGCTCGCCATTCTCAACAAGGCCTCCTCGACCCTCCACCTCACGGAAGATCTCGACGTGGACGTGGAGCATGAAGTGCAGGTCATCAGCCAGTTCCCCTTGGAATCCGTCGAGCCGTCCGGCGGCGAACTGCTGTTCAAACTGGGCGAGCGGCACACCGCCTGTCTCGCCTTGGACCGGTGCCTGCCGCCGCCTTCGAGCCAGTCCATCCTTTTCAAACCACTGCCCAGCTTTCGATGAACCAAAACAACCAACGTCCGCTCGTCCTCGTGCTTTGCACGGGCAACTCCTGCCGCAGCCACATCGCGGAAGGATTTCTTCGCGCCGCCAGCCGGGGCGCATTCGAGGTCGCCAGCGCCGGCAGCAAGCCCGCCGGCTACGTTCATCCGCTTTCCATCAAGGCGATGGCCGAGGTCGGCATCGATCTCTCCGCGCACACCTCGAAGCACATGAACGAGTTTCTGAACCGCCCGGTCGAAACCGTCATCACCGTCTGCGGGAATGCGGATCAGGCGTGCCCCATTTTTCCCGGACAGGTGAACCGTTACCACTGGCCGTTCGTGGACCCGGCGCACGCCCCCGGCGACGAGGAGGAACAGATGAAAGTCTTCCGCGAAGTGCGCGACCAGATTCGCGCCGTGTTCGAGGCGTATGCCGCCGGACGCCGCGATGGCGACAAAGCCAGGGCGTAGGGTGAGGAACGGAAGCGCCTGTTGCTGAGACTCGGGCCACGAACCGGTTCGCGGCCCAAGCCAAGGTTCGAACGCCCTACTTCAGCGTCTTCAAAAACGCCTGGATGTCCTCGATTTCCTGCGGGCTGAAGATGTCGGCCATCGGCGGCATCGGAGAAATTTCGCCGCCGCCCTCGAAGCCCTTCGCGATCACCTTGCTCGGTTCGAGCAGGCTCTCCTTGATGTATTGCGGGGTGGCGCGCGTGGCGAGGCCGTCGAGCGCGGGACCGACGACGCTGCCCTGGCCCTTGAGCATGTGGCACAGCACGCAGCGCGCGACGTGGTTGTGGAAAATATCCTCACCGCGTTTGGCCACGCCCACGATTTCCCCGACGGGCGAGTCCATCGGAACCAACTCGCACAGCTTCACGTCGTCGAAGTAACCGTCACCGCGCGCGACGTGCAGAATGTTGATGCTCGTCCTCGTCACGTTGCCGCTATTGTACTCCACTTCCACCAGCGTCCAGTCGCCGGCGCGGCGCACTTGCTCGGTTTCCGCGCGTCCGACGTGATCGTTGAAACTGATCTTGCCGCGCAGACCGCCGCGCCCCCGCACCCAGCCGCTCAGGCGATACATCGTGTTCGGCTTCAACTCCACGTCCGCGTAGAAGCTCGTGTCGGCGTCACCGCGCGTGATGCAGCGCAGCGCGCGCTCGCCGCCGTGGACGTTGCCCTCGCCCGTCACCACGGTCCACTCCGCGCCGGTGGTGCCGGGGCTGTTGCCGTAGTCACGCCGCTTCCAGCCCTCGGGCAAACCATCCGCGCCCACGACTTCGAGACCGGGATTGGGCAGCAGGTTCGGGCCTTCCTTGTAGTTGTCCGCCTTGTGCTTCTTGAGCAGCAGGCGCGTGGTCTCGTTCAACCACTCGTCGGATTTGTAAGTGGAATTCTTCGCCAGGCTGCCGACGACCGTTTGAATTTCTTTCGTGGTCGGGAAATCACCGAGCTTCAAGAACGCCGTCTGGCGCGTGATGAGATTGGGATCTGTCACCACGCCGGCGCTGAAGAACAACGTCTTCGCCACCTCGCCGCTGCCGAGCGCGCGCGTCGCGGCACGGCGGACGCGCGCGTCCTTCGCGAGCAGGCCGGCGAGATGCGTCTTGTCATCCAGCGCGCCGAGACCGTGCAACGTCCAGAGCGCGTGCAGCGCGCCCACGTTGGCATTCGTCGCGGTGACAACTTTCTTCAACGACTCCGCGGCGTCCGTCTTCTTGCCCTCAACGAGCAGCCGCTGCGCGGTCAAACGCCAGAGCGGATTGTCGGTCGAGAGCGCATTGACCAGCGTCTCGGTGCTCGCGCCCGCCAGCGAAGTGATGGCCGGCTTCTGCGCCTTTTCCCACACGACGCGGTAGATGCGCCCGCGCGCGTGATCGCGCAGCGGATTTTCGTGCGCGCCGCCCACGCCGGTTTTCGCGTTGTAACCGCCGCGCTGCACGCTGGGCGTGGGGTTGTGCTGGATGATGAAATTCTGCCAGTCGGCAAACCACACCGCGCCGTCCGGGCCGACTTCGCTGAAGACCGGCGACATCCATTCATCGCTGCTGGCCACGAGATTGAAACCGTCCTTCGCGACATAGCCCGCGCCCTTGGGCTGCACATCCATGAGCGCGATGTTCTTCATCGTCGGCTCGCAGATCATCGCCATGCCTTGCAGGCGCGCGGGCAAATTCGCCGAATAAATGAACGCGCTGCCCGCCGCCGCCGTGAAGCCGCCCATCACGTCCACCTGCCGGAAATTCGGCGTGATGGTGTGGCACTGGTCCACGAGGTTGATTTTCTTCGCACTCATCACGCGCGTGCCAGAAGGCGCGGCGCTGGCCGGAATGCCGCCGTAGAAAATCGGCGCGCCATTGGCCGTGCCGCCGAACTGATCACCCGCGTCGTTCGCGCTTTGTCCCCAGGAGTTGTTCGAGAACTGGTGAAGAAATTCCAACGCCGAGCCATCCGCCTTGAAGCGATACGTGCCCTGCGCGAAGCGAAGATTCTTGCCGCCGACTTCGCCGTTGAAGCCCGAGTAGCCCACGCAGCCGTAGAGCCAGTTGTCATGGCCGTAGTGCAGGTTGTTGGCCTGTGCGTGCGTGTCGCCGATGCCCCAGCCCTGGAGCAGTTCCTGGCGCACGTCCGCCTTGTCGTCGCCGTTGGTGTCTTTGAGAAAGAGGAAACGCGGCGGCTGCGAAACGATGATGCCGCCGTTCACGAAGACGAGGCTCGTCGGGATGTTCAACTTGTCGGCGAACACGGTGAACTTGTCAGCCTTGCCGTCGCCGTCCGTGTCCTCGCAAATCTTGATGCTGTCATTGCCCTCGCCCGTGCGCTGCACGTCGTGCGGATAATCGCGCGTCTCCGCCACCCAGCAGCGCCCGCGCTCGTCGAACGCGAAGGCGATGGGCTTGGCGATGTCCGGTTCGGCGGCGAAAAGTTCCAACCGCAAATCCGGCGCGACCTGCGTGCGTTCCTTGCTGCCCTTCACCGAAAGCGGTTCCACAAACGTGATGGCTTCCGCGCGGCGTTCGTAGTTCGCCACGTTCGGATTCGGCTCGCGCTTCTCCGGTTCGCGCTGGGCGAGAAATGCTTCCCAATCTTTCTTCCGCGCGTCACCCACGGCCACGAGCACGGCGTCACGCACGGATTGCACGAGCACCTTGTTGTCCGCAGCTTCCGGCGTGGCGACAATCTTCTTCGCGTCCGTGCCCGCCAGGGATTTGAAATCCTCCTTCGGCGCGTCCAGCAGCACGACATCGAACTTCGCAATCCACTCCGGCGTCACCACGCGCGCATCGCTCGTGTAATCAAACCAGATGGCGTCGCGGCCCAGATCGCGCATCAGCACATGGGCGTGCGTAGCGGAAGCCGAGCCGTCTTTGCCAAGGTGCAGGACGCGGATGGGACCGGTCGCAGCGTGGGTCAATGCAGTGGCGGCCAACGCCACGATGAGAGTGATCAATCGTTTCATGTCATTTCTTCCGGTTCGGGAATTTCATTCAGACTGCGCGAGCCAGACGCCCGGAGCCAACCAAGTTTGCGCCTGCTTTTGAAAGCCGCGCTCTGCGTCTCAGAGTCTGTTTGAGAATGTGGCGTCGGCCATCCTGGCTGACGGTGAGCCGTGGCTTCCAGCCCGGCGGAACCAAGTCTCGAAGTGAGAAGCACTCTCTTATTTCGGGCCGTCTTCCCCAGCCGGGCATTTTTCCGGGCGGCTGGAAGCCGGCCCTCTGGCCGGCAAGATGCCTGCCGCCACATTTCAGACCGGCTTTCAGCCGCGACCAATCGGAATACGAGTTCAGTTTCCATGAATCAGCCGTGAATTTTGGCAGCACCCGTCCCGTTGTCTTGTCTCAAATAGACCGCGTGCCCGCCAAAAAACACCCAGCCCCCAGCTGCATCCCATTCGCGGCGGATCGGGCCGAACCCTCCTGGGTGACATCCTGGCCGACCCGTGAGCCGTGGCTTCCAGCCCGGCGGAAACCGCGCTCGCATTTCACCGTCCAGTCTTCGACGCCCGGCATTGACGCTGAACAGCGGCGGGAGTCCAATCGTCCGAACTCACTCGCATGAAATCATTCCTCGCTCTCGCCGGACTTTGCTGTGTCGCCGTCACTTTGTTCGCGGCGGAGACGCCGCCCGCGCCCGGCGCGAAAGTGGTCTCGTTGTTCGACGGAACGACGCTCGGGAACTGGGAGGGCAACGCGAAGCTCTGGCGCGTGGAGGATGGTTGCCTGACCGGCGGTTCGCTCTCCGAGACGGTGCGCGCGAATGATTTCCTCGCCACCACGCGCGATTACACGAACTTCATCGTGCGTTTCAAAATTAAGCTCACGGGCACGAACGGTTTCATCAATTCTGGTTTCCAGATTCGCTCGCAACGTGTGCCGAACAATTCCGAGATGGCGGGCTACCAGTGCGACTTTGGCGAGCCGACCTGGTACGGCGCGATCTATGACGAGTCGCGCCGTAACAAGGTGATGTCGGCCTCCGACATGAAGGCGCTGCGCCCGGTGATCAAGCTGAACGACTGGAATGACTACGTCATCCGCGCCGACGGCCCGCGCGTGACGACGTGGATCAATGGCGTGATGGGGACGGATTACACGGAGGCCGACGCGAGCATCATCGAGTGGGGCAAGATGGGCATTCAGGTTCACGGCGGCGGCAAGGCGCTGGTGCAGGTGAAGGATATTTCCATTGAAGAGTTGCCGCCCACGCCGCCGGGGAAAATTTTTCGTGGCGCACCGGAGCCGAAGAAGGTGGGAGCGTTTCAGGAGGCCAATCGCGCGGCGCTCCAGACAGCGAGCAAGGGCGAGCCAGTTTCGCCCGAGGAGGAATTGACGCGCTTCACCGTCGCGCCAGGCTTCGTCATTGAACTCGTCGCCAGCGAAGACCTCGAGGCGGGCTTTGGCAAATTCATCACCGTGGATTGGGATCAGCACGGCAACTTGTGGACGATGACCGCGCTCGAATATCCCGTGGACGCGAATGAAACGCCCGCCGTCGCCAAGGAACTTTACGCGAGCAAGGCGAAGGACAAGGTGCTGGTCTATGACGTGATTCGCGACGGTCGCGGTGGTGCTAGTGGGGCAGGCGTCCCGCCTGTCGTTCCTGCAGCCGGGACGGCCACAGGACGTGCGGCAGACGGGACGTCTGCACCATTACGCTACGCGAGCAAGCCGCGTGTGTTCGCCGAGGGACTCGCGATTCCGCTCGGCATTTTGCCGTACAAGAATGGCGTCTATGTCCAGCACGGCACCGAGATTGTTTTCCTGAGCGACAACGACGGCGACGGCAAGTCCGACAAGCGCGAGGTGATTCTCAGCGGCTTCGGCGTGCAGGACTCGCATCTCTTTCCACATCAGTTCACGCGCGCG
>JBBQYK010000123.1:0-12533 GCA_038208765.1 Verrucomicrobiota bacterium | reverse complement strand
GATTTCGCCCTTCACATCGACGGTGATTTTGCGCGAGAGGTCGCCGCGCGCCACGGCGGTCGTCACTTCCGCGATGTTGCGGACCTGTCCGGTGAGGTTCGTCGCCATCGCGTTCACCGAGTCGGTCAAATCTTTCCACGTGCCCGCCACGCCCGGCACTTCCGCCTGGCCGCCAAGGATGCCTTCCGTGCCCACTTCGCGCGCGACGCGCGTCACCTCCGCCGCGAACCCGTTCAACTGATCCACCATCGTGTTGATCGTGTTCTTCAACTGGAGAATTTCCCCGCGCACGTCCACGGTGATCTTGCGCGACAAGTCGCCCTTGGCCACGGCTGTCGTCACGTCCGCAATGTTGCGCACCTGCGACGTCAGGTTGTTCGCCATCAGGTTCACGTTGTCCGTGAGATCTTTCCACGTCCCGGCCACGCCGGGCACTTCCGCTTGTCCGCCCAGCTTGCCTTCCGTGCCGACTTCGCGCGCCACGCGTGTCACTTCGGAAGCGAAGGCGTTCAACTGGTCCACCATCACGTTGATCGTGTCCTTGAGTTCCAGAATCTCGCCCTTCACGTCCACGGTGATCTTGCGAGAGAGATCGCCGCGCGCCACGGCGGTCGTCACCTGCGCGATGTTGCGCACCTGGCCCGTCAGGTTCGACGCCATTGAGTTCACGTTGTCCGTGAGATCCTTCCACGTTCCCGCCACACCTTGCACCTGCGCCTGACCGCCAAGTTTGCCTTCCGTGCCGACTTCACGGGCCACGCGGGTGACTTCGGAGGCAAACCCGTTCAACTGATCCACCATCGTGTTGACAGTGTCTTTCAGTTCCAAGATTTCGCCCTTCACATCGACGGTGATCTTGCGCGAGAGGTCGCCGCGCGCCACGGCGGTCGCCACTTCGGCGATGTTGCGCACCTGACCGGTGAGGTTCGACGCCATGGAGTTCACGTTGTCCGTCAAATCCTTCCAAGTCCCAGCCACGCCTTGCACCTGCGCCTGACCGCCGAGCTTGCCTTCCGTGCCGACCTCGCGGGCCACCCGCGTGACTTCAGAAGCGAACCCGTTCAACTGATCGACCATCGTGTTGACGGTGTCTTTCAGTTCCAAGATTTCGCCCTTCACATCGACGGTGATCTTGCGCGAGAGATCGCCGCGCGCCACGGCGGTCGTCACTTCGGCGATGTTGCGGACTTGTCCAGTGAGGTTCGTCGCCATCGCGTTCACCGAGTCGGTCAAATCTTTCCACGTGCCCGCCACGCCCGGCACTTCGGCCTGTCCGCCGAGAATGCCTTCCGTGCCGACTTCGCGCGCCATGCGGGTGACTTCCGCCGCGAACCCGTTCAACTGCTCCACCATCGTGTTGATCGTGTTCTTGAGTTCGAGAATTTCGCCCTTCACGTCCACGGTGATCTTGCGCGAGAGATCGCCGCGCGCCACGGCGGTCGTCACGTCGGCGATGTTGCGCACCTGCGACGTCAGGTTGTTCGCCATCAGATTCACGTTGTCCGTGAGATCCTTCCAAGTCCCGGCCACGCCCGGCACTTCGGCCTGTCCGCCCAGCTTGCCTTCCGTGCCGACTTCACGCGCGACGCGTGTCACTTCGGAAGCGAAGGAGTTCAACTGGTCCACCATCACGTTGATCGTGTCCTTGAGTTCGAGAATCTCCCCTTTCACGTCCACGGTGATCTTGCGCGACAAATCGCCGCGCGCCACTGCCGTCGTGACCTGCGCGATGTTGCGCACCTGGCCGGTCAGGTTGGTGGCCATCGAGTTCACGTTGTCCGTCCAATCCTTCCACGTCCCGGCTACGCCGGGCACCACCGCCTGACCGCCGAGTTTGCCTTCCGTGCCGACTTCGCGCGCCACACGCGTGACTTCGGCGGCGAAGGAGCGCAACTGATCCACCATCGTGTTGATGGCTTCCTTGAGTTGGAGGATTTCTCCGCGCACGTCCACGGTGATTTTCTTGGAAAGATCGCCGTTGGCCACGGCGATGGTCACGTCGGCAATGTTGCGCACCTGGCCGGTCAGGTTCGAGGCCATCGAGTTCACGTTGTCCGTCAAGTCCTTCCACGTCCCGGCCACGCCGGGCACGACCGCCTGACCGCCGAGTTTGCCTTCGGTGCCGACTTCACGCGCCACCCGCGTCACTTCGGCGGCAAACGAGCGCAACTGATCCACCATGGTGTTGATGGCTTCCTTGAGCTGGAGAATTTCTCCGCGCACGTCCACGGTGATTTTCTTGGAGAGGTCGCCGTTGGCCACGGCGATGGTCACGTCGGCGATGTTGCGAACTTGCGCCGTCAGATTGCCGGCCATCTGGTTCACGGACTCCGTCAATTCACGCCACACCCCGGACACGCGCTTGACCTGCGCCTGGCCGCCGAGCTTGCCTTCGGTGCCGACTTCGCGCGCGACACGAATCACTTCCACGGAGAAGCCCGCCAACTGTTCGACCATCCCGTTGACCAGTTTAGCCGTTCGCAGGTATTCGCCCTGGAGCGGGCGGCCTTCCACTTCCAACGGCACGGATTGCGTCAGATCACCCTTGGCCACCGCGCCGATGACGCGGCCCATTTCAATCGTCGGCTGCGTCAGATCGTCCAGGAGCGAATTGATGGATTCGACGCGATCCGCCCAGCCGCCGATGGAGTCGCCCAGGGAGAGTCGTTCGCTAATCTTGCCCTTGCGCCCGACTTCGTTTTGCAGCCGGGAAACACCTTGGCCGAAGCGTTCCATCCGGCCGACCACTTGGTTAAAGGTGTCCGCAACTTTTCCGTCCAGGCCGGTCAAATCCGAAGGCAGGCGGGCGGAGAAATCTCCGTCCCGGACGGCGGCCAGCGTGGCGAGCAACTGTCTTTTGAAATCCTCATCGGGAGCCCTGTCACCGTTCCGGCGTGCGCGCGTCAGAGTCACTTTTTTCATAGGCTTGAAATTGCGGGGCGAAATATGTGGATGAAATCACCAAGGCGACATCATGGATTCCGCTATTTTGCACGGATGGTTTTAAATCCTGTCCCACCTGTGGCTGAGCACCAAGTGGCTGCGCCTGACCTGAGGCGGCTAGGAAATTCCTGGCGACGACAAGGTTGTCCTACCACTCCATTCGAATTACGACTTTAGGCACACCGAGGTTTAGCCGCTTTAATGTCAGTGAGATGGCGAAGCGGGGTCGAAAAACCAATCGCGCCGGGTAAAGAATGGTGCGATTTGCATGAGTTACAGAAAATGTTTCTTCTTTTACTGAGGCGATATGCCACTTGGAGAACAGCCGTAGTCAGCTTGATTACGGCGGCCACTCTGTCCGTAGAAGCCAGTCCCCAGAAAATCTACCGCAAGATTCTGCCGTCCGTGATGACCCTCGAAGTGGAGAATCAGTCGGGCCACCATTTCATCGGCAGCGCGGTAATGACTTTGACGGATGACATGGCCATCACCGCCTGGCACGTCGTGAATGACGCGCGCTCGGTCTGGGCGGTTTTTGAAGACGGCACGCGCGTGAATGTCACCGGCTGGGTGGATCGCGATCCCAAACACGACCTCGCGTTGATCAAGTTGCAGAAACCGCTGCCGGGACGCCGCGTGACTCTGAGTCAGGAACTCGAGGAAGTCGCCGCGCGCGCCTACGTCATCGGTGCCCCGAAGGGCTACAGTTTCAGCATCAGCGATGGGCTGGTCAGCCAGATCCGGCAGGTGGATGGCTTCGCGCAATATCAAATCTCCTGCCCGATTTCGGCGGGGAACAGCGGCGGTCCGGTCCTGAACGAACGCGGCCAGGTCATTGGCATCGTTTCGTGGACCAAGTCCGACGCGCAGAACGTAAGCTTCGCCATTCCCGCACGCGAAGTCGCACGCTTGAAGGCGGGCAACGCCGTTTCACCTTGGGAGCAGCCCATTTTCGAGCCGCGCGTCTCGACCGTGGCGTCGGGTACGAATTCTCACGCCGGTGAAACCGCTGTGAGCGAGGAACGAAAGGGTGTTTCCACCTCGGCCTTTTCCGATCTCACCCGCCGACTGTCGCAATCAACCGGCAAAAAGGTAACGGTCATTGTGCAGGAGGACGGGCAAGAAAGTAAGTTTGATTTCACCGTGCCACGCGGGCTGAAATAAAAATGGAGAGGCCCGTTGCCAGGCCTCTCCGGGAACCAACGACAGACACGCACGTCTGTTACTGGCCCTTAATTCTGAGATGACTTTCCACCTTGTTCACGCCATCCACGGTGCGCACTTGGTTTTCGATCTTCTGACGGTCGCTCTCACTCGCTACGGTGCCGTAAAGATGAGCGACGCCGTTATTCACCCGGACTTGCAAGGCATCAATTTTCTCGCCGATGCGCTCGCAGATCACCTCGTCTTGCGGGTTGGCGAGCAACTCCGCGCCTTTGGGGGCGGGGTCGCGGACGTAAGTGCGGTCGCCAGTGTTGCGGTCGCCAGTGTTGCGGTCGCTTGTGTTGCGGTCGCCCGTGGTGCGGTTACCCGTGGTGCGGTCGCTGTCACGAAACGTATCGCGCCCGGTGCGGTCGCGCATCATGGGCTGGCCATAATACCCGTCCACATTCTTCGACCAGGCCGAGTCGGATGAGGTGGACCAAGCGCCCGACGGCGTCTTGCTCGCCGACTGCAACTGATCTTTCGTGGCATTGAGGACCATGGATTTGCCATCCGCCGAGCAGGTGAGGGAACTCAGGGGCACGGCGACCTTGTTGCGGTCCGTGAGGCCGCCGGTGGCAATCACCGCATACGGCGCGTTCCCGGAATCGACGTTGATAATGATGTCGTGCACTTTGCCGAGATTCTCGTTCTGGGCGTTGGAAACCTTCGCGCCGATGATTTCATTGGCGGACTTTTCCTTATGCGGCACGCCATCGTGGGCGGCATGAAGGTTGAAAGAGCCGGCCATCAAGGCGGCGGCGACAATAGGGACGGTGAAGAACGTTTTCATAAGCGTTAATACAATTGGTTTCAGTTTCTTTGTTTGTTTTGTCCAACCCTCAAGCTGGACTTGTCCTTTGGTTTAGCTTGGCGGGTGCCAGCAAGAAATTCTGGGGTGATTGGTTCAAATGGAGGCGTTTTCAACAAGGCGGCGAGGGGTGAAGCTTTTTGGCCTTGCCGGTTGCAAGAACCACACGGGGGAAAGTGTGATGATTTGCAAGGAACAGATTTTCGGGTGGTACAAAAAAAGCGAAGACAGGAATCTGTCTTCGTTTTCCAAAATTTCTCACACCGGTGTCGTCCGGCGCTACGGCGTCATGTCCTTGTTCTCGCGCAGCGCCGTGTTTTTCACCGGCCAGTTCAGGGGATCTTGGGCCGACTCTACCTTGACGCGCGTGGGCCAGGTGTGATGGCAGCGCTGGCAGTAGAATTGTTTCTCCAGGATGCGGAGCTTGTAGAGGATCGAATGCAAGGCGGGCAGGACGAATTTCCGCGTCACTTGCGGAAAATCCACCTCGGGCGAACGGCACTCCGGACAGGTCACGGCCTGCTCGAGGCAGTGGTCGGAAAGATCCCACTGTCGCAATTGCTCGGTGGCGGATTGGCCTTCGGATTCATGCACCTGCACTTTCGCGCTGGCGAGATGTTCGGCGAAGTGCCGCTCCTGCCAGCGGCTTTCATCAAGGACGGTGGGATGAAAGCCGGCGTGTTCGAGGCGTTGGACGACGGGCTGAGCATGTTCCAGGTCATTGAAGGTGGCTACGGTTACGGTTTTGATAGTGTTCATAGGTTCCTCTTTTGCCCCAACCGTCAGCAGGAACCACGCCCAAACCGTGGTCTCTCAAAACCTGTTCACCACCAACAAGCCCGCATGCACTGCGGCCCCTGCCCCGACCAAGGCCGTGACAAGCGACAGACCAATCCACATCGCGAATGCGAACCGGCCCATGGGTTGCGCGTTCGGATGGAACTGCGCCTGATACCCACGGCGACGTGTCTCCGGATAAAGGTGATGGAGGGCAGGCAGCACGTACTCCCACGCGGACATGAAGCCTTCCTTTTCCCAGCCGCCAAAATGCGTATCGAGATATCGCAGGGCCGAATTCACCCGGCGGGCGCTAACTTGGGGAGTGACGGCGAGTCCGAATTCGTGACTGTTCAAACGCCGGTGCAGCGCCTCCACACGTTCATCGACAAACGGTTTCACCTGCGTGGTTCTTTTGAAGGGGCGGATTTCGTCCAGTATTTCGTCCTGCATCGTCGCGGTGAATTGCATAAGGAAAAATGCAATGCCCCCTCGCTCCCGCGCAATCATGCCGCCCGTGATATTGCTCTCGTGGAAACCGTGACCTTGTGCCTTTCAGACCTCCGCACGGGCCACCCTTCAAATCTGGTAATCAGCCTCTCTCGGGAGAAAGGCCGAGGAGTCTGGCAACGGCGGGAAATCACGGAGAGTTTGGGGCACGACGGCGGCGGCGGCCTGAACTCCTTCCCACTGTCTCTCAGCTTCTTCGCGCATCTGACGCGACCACCTCGGCACCGCCCGGCTGGCCGCGCACAAGAGCGCCCCCAAGGCAAAAAAGGACACTACGCCCCAAGCCGCCAGCAATAAATAGATTCGTCCGCTCATAACAAGTTTGGCTGATGGGGAAATCTAACCCAGTTATTTGATCTGAGCCAATGAGGATAATGCGCGCTCTGCTTAAAGTTCATCGTTGGCACCTTGGCCCCTCAGAGTTGCCGCCACGCCCGATAGGAGCGGAAGACGTGACGCGAGGCTTCGGGATCCACGTAGTTGGCCAGCCCATCCGCACCGGTCATGGCTTGGCCCAGCATCGTCCAAGTGCGATCGTCCTCCGTGGTTTCGATGGCATAAGTCTGGCCAACGGGGCCGGTGACCGTGATCCGAAATTCATCCTCCGCCGTGAGTTGCACCCCCGTGATGGCGTCGGCCCCCCGATGCCGATAGAAGCGTGCAGAAAATCGCGTCGCGGCCGGATCCACAAAATCCACCGACCCGCTGGCTCCCACCGTCCCCGTGCGAAGGGTAATCCAAGTTACGAAATCAACGGTGGCATCGATGGCATACGTTTGACCGGGAGTTCCGGCGAAGGTCAGCGAAATTGGTCCGCGTGCACTGGCGTGGATTTGCCGGGGTACGTTCGGGTCGATCTCGGTGCGGCGATAATAGCGTCCGGGAAAGCGAAACGCCTCCCGGTCCACAAACTCCATCCACCCGCTAGCGCCCATGGTCAAGGTGGTGAGCGGGGTCCAACTCCGCCAGTCTTGAGTCGCCTCGATAGTGTAAGTCCGGCCCGCCGACCCTTGGACCGTCAGAATCGTCGGCCCGTCGAAAATCCGCCGGACATCCAGTTGCGAGCCGTCACCACCGGTGTCCGTCCCGGACTGGTCCCATCGGTAACGAACCTCGGTCGAATCGCCGCTTTCCAAACCGTCCGCATCATGGGCCCGCACGGAAAAGAAATGATCCACGCCGCTCGCCAAATCCTTGAACAACGCGGAGGTCGCATTCCCGACGTCCCGACGGTTAGTGTACTGTCGGCTGTTCGGCCCGAAATACACACGGTAACCGGTGACTTCCCGTTCCACGTTCCGGTCCCAGACCAAGGTGACGGTGGACTGCGGAGCCGCGCCGCCGGCGTGCGCCCCCGGTGTGAACACCGCGAGAAGGACGGCGGTGCCGAGCAGCCTCGCCACCCATGTTTTTACGGAACGTTCCAGTTTTAGTTTGTCCGCCGACTGGACGAACGGGACGCGACCGCGCGCGTCGAGCGTGGACATGGCAGGGGCCGATGGCTTTTTGGGTTCAGGCACCACCAATCGATAAGGCTTAATCTCGCAGGCGACGAATGTAATTTTTCCGGGGCCTCGTACACCCGGCACGGTGCTCCGTCTGACATGCGCAACGTCGGCTATTCCTGAACCGTCGTCTTGTCCGGTGGGCAGGATTTTGGACGGCTCAGCAGCAACATCTTAACCCCGTGGTGATTGGTGGAAGTGCTTTTGATGACCCAGCCGCTCTGCTGCAATTCACTGAGGCTCTGATGGGCGTGCGGCCCCGCCGCGATGGGGAAAAATAAATACTCCGCCCGGGCCGCACGCACCGGCGCAACCGGGAGTCTTGATTTTCTACGGGGACGCATGACCCAAACTCGGCTGCTCTGATCGTCTGTCAAGCGGCCTGCAATCACTCATGCCATTTGCGTTCATCAGCTCTTCGTCACCCTGAGCGAGGGAGGCAATTGACAGCTTCTCGAAATATTTTTAATTCCCAAGCCATGAGCGGGAACTCATTGGTGTCCTCTTTCACGTCCCCGGGAGACGGAGAAAATTACTGGCTCGAAAGCGAGCTGTGCCATCGCCAAATGCTGCGGGCCATTCCCGTGGCGGTGTACACCTGCGATGCCCAAGGGCTGGTCACCTTCTGCAATCTCGCCGCCGCCAAACTCTGGGGGCGCAACCCCGAACTAAACAAAGACCACTGGTGCGGTTCTTGGAAAATTTACCGGCCCGGCGGTTCGCCGCTCGCGCTGGACGACTGCCCGATGGCCCGCACCGTGCGCGAGGGCAAGGTGATCCGTGGCGAAGTAATCTTGGTGGAACGCCCGGATGGAACGCGCAGCCGCGTCCTGCTGCATCCCGAATCCATTTCAATACCACGGGTCAGGTCGTGGGCGCGGTCAACACGCTCGTCGAACTGGACCGCAGTTAATCTTCCCTGTCTCGTCCACCCCCGCTCCTGGGATGAAAGGCCAAAAGGAACCGGCGCGCGGCCTAAGCAAGAACCGCGCGCCGGTGTGGTGCAGTGAGGGAGCCGGTCGTCAATCAGCTTCTTCCGCATGGGTGTTGGCGGTTTCTTCGGCGATGCCCGTCAGTTTTTCATCTGCGGCTTTCTCCTCTTGGAGAGTTTCGCCGAAAAGTTCGGCGGCTTCCTCTTCACCCAATTGTTTGGCCCACGCGCACAACGTGCCGTAGGACGCGATTTCGTAATGCTCCACCTTTTGCGCGGCGGCAATGAGCGCGGCGTCGATGGTCGGTTTGCCTTTGTGCTCCTCCAGCATCTCCGTGCCTTCTTCGAGCAAGCCCTTCATGGCCTTGCAAGTCTTGCTCTTCACCTTTTCATCCAAAATGGTGAAGGCCTGTTCCAGCCGCGCGATCTGCTGTTCCGTCTCGGCCAGATGACTCTCAAAGGCTTCCGTCAACGCCTCGGACTGCGCAGCCTTCGCCATCTTCGGCAACGCTTTGAGCAGTTGCTTCTCGGCGTGCAGCACGTCGGCCATTTCATCAATGAGCAGTTCACGCAGGCCGCTGTCTTCCTTCGACTCATCATTGCTTTCCTCCGCGTCGTCCGCCGGACGGGAGCCGTTCCGGCCGGTGGGATTGGTGTTCTTCGGGGCGCGCTGGCGATTACCTTCAGGATTCAAATCTTTGTTCATAAATTTCCTCTGTTGATGGTTGTTGTTTCACTGTTGTTCACAAAACGGACCCGCGCTCTAAGCCAAGCCCGTGCCACGCCCCGGCCCCCCGTCGGACCGCATAAAATGACTCGGCCCCTTCCTTCCCCCGTTGCACTTGGCAAAGCAGGTCCGGTTTTCCATGTGCATTTCGCCAGCCCCCGCGTGCCGCCGAAAAGCATTGGAGAATAAACCGGAGCGGAAACGGGTGGCTTGAATGAGCGCACCGACCGGCCTGACAACTAGGGCCCCGAGCACCGCGCCCGTGGAGCGGAAGATCCCATCGAGGCGCGATTTCACGCCGGGCCAGACTCGTTCCGCAAAGCCCTTGCTGATTGGAAAATAAACCAGCCGATCAACACCAACCCCAGCAGACCGCTGACCGCGAAGAAGGATAGCTTGAGCGTGGTTGCCAGACTGGCGACTTGCATCCATTCCCGTTGCAACGCTTCCGCTCCACCTGCGGTATGGCGCTGAAGCTGGTGCAAGTGAATCAGGTTTTCCGTCCAGTCCGCCACCACCGTGATCGCCACCGGCAGGATCATCCAACGCGCGGCCCGGGGCCGGCCCAGTTGCGTCCAAATCAATCCGTAGCTGAACAGAAAACTCGCGCCGTAGATCAGCGGGAAAACCAAATCGAGTTGGAGAATCAGTTTTTCACTGCGTCGCATTTCTCCGGCCAGCCGTTCGCCGGAGACTTCGGGAGTGAAGACGCTCCACTGCCGCCGCACGGTTTCCAGATCGTAGCCGGTCAGGCGCTGGTTCAGCGGCTGCCGATCCGTTTCGCCCGGCAGCAAGTTCAACTGGCGGGAAACTTGAACATGCCGGCTCACTCCGATCATCACGCCCGCGCCGAGGAGGAAAACCACCATCGGCAGCAGGAACGCGATCAGGCTGCGAAGAAGCACCGGGCGCACGAGCGCAAAACTAAGGCGCGGCCTCAGGCGAGGAAACCGGAAAGAAATGTGGCCGCCGCGCTTTGATTACTTCCCCAACATTCCCGTCCACGCCGCGAGGGCGATGGGAATGAGCGCCCAGCCGAGCATGGTGTGCAGCCGGCTCCAGAAGCGCACGAACCACAGATGGTCGCGCGGCTTCCACATCTCGGCGTCCCGCAATTTGATCAGAGGCAGGAACAGATCCACGCTGTACCAGAACGCGCTATAGCAGTCCGTCTTCAGGGTGGTCGTGCGCGGCTCCATGCGCTGCGGGCGAAACACCACCATGCCCACGGCCACAATCAGCGCGCTCCAGAACAGCGCGCGTCCGGGGCTGCGTCCGTAGCCGACAAACCAGTCGAGAAACAAACTCCAGCAATATTCCATCCCATGCAGCGCCTCTTCCCGTTCGCGGCGCTTCTGCGCGATCAAGAACTGGTTCGCTTCGCGCGGATACCCTTCACGCCGATAAAATTCCGCGAGCGACGCATAAATGTCCGTGCTGTAAGCCGAGCGATGGGCGGCGCGGTTGACCAGTGCGAGGAGATTGCTCGAGGAGTTCCGCTCGGCTCCGGCGGTGATGCGTTGATACACCGCGCCGTTGAGCCAGAGCCATTCGCCGTACTCGCGCTCGGGCCATCGGACACCCGTGAGATCGAGCGAGTTGAAACGGCCGTCCTTGAGCGACGCGTAGCCCGCGAACTGCGCCCCCGACAAGGACGTGTTGCCCTCGACCTTCAAGCCCTCAAAGCTCGCGAAGGCCTTCGCATGAGTGAAGCGCGCGCCGTCCAATCGCAAGTCGCCGCCGAAGCGGCTGCCCTTGAAATCCACGGCCCCGGCGAACATGGCATTGGTGAAGAACGCGGTGCCGCCAATTTTCAGGTTGCTGAAATTCACCACGGCGCTCGCGTCTTCAAAAGCCGCTCCGCCCGCCTGCAACACGCCTGTTACCTCCACCTGATCGAAGTTCGCGCCGCGTTGGAAGACGGCCGTTTGGAGGTTGAATCCGCGCCCGATCTTCATCTCCTCGAAATTCGCCGCCGCCGGAAAAACTGTTCCCTCCAGCGAGAGCCGGTCGGCAAAGATGCTCTTCGAGAAATTAACGCCGCCTTCCAGACGGCAGCGCACCAGCCGCGTGTCGTGTGCGATCTCCGCGTTCCGGAGATCCAGCAGTTCGCGCACAATGGCGCCTTCGATCATCACGCCGTTTCGATGCAGCACCACGTCCTTGCGTCCGCCCGTGATTAATTCCTCCAGAAAGACGCCGCGAATCACCCGCGCGCTTTCGTCAGGAAACGCGGTGGTCAGGTCCGCCACTTTTCCCGCGGCCACTTGATCGAGGAGAAACTTTTCCGCGACGGTCGGCGCGCCCGCCGCGAGCGGCGCACGTGAGGCCGCCCTCGTAGTGTGGAGCAGGAGCGACCCAGCCAGCAGTGCGGCCAGAAGCGGGATGAATGACGGAGTGGCGCAAAGAGTTCTGGAAGAAGACGGCATCACTCGGAGGAGAGCAGAATTTCCGAGTTATCCAAAGCGCTATTCCAACCGAACGCATGTTCGTCGAGCGATTCTTCGCCGGACATAGCCTCCTGAGTCAGAGGGAATTCTCCTGCCGTCGCGAGGGGTTCTAGTTGCCGATGGGTGCCTGGTGGTGGGCGTGACTTCAGTGCCAATGAGCGATCTCGCTCCATCGCAAACGAATGAGCCGTCGAGTAAAACGGGCAGGTTGCAAATCAGTCCGGTGAATTGCAATGGAGCCAAAGGCGCAGCCTTCACTGGGTGAGCAAAGAAAAGACCGAAACACGGAATTTTTGATGAAGAAGCGTCGGAAAAACCGGACGGCCCTCCGCGTGCTGGATTGAGGGCATGAAATGGATCATGCCTCTCATCGTGACCGCAGTGGCGATGCTTGTGGCTCTGGAGCACGGCCAGGCCCAGCCCGCCTTTGCGAATCCGAACGGCGTGCCGTTCACGAAAGCGCCGCGCGGTCTCACCAACATTCCGCCGGGCTACACCGGCACCAATTGGTATCCCCCCAATCAGTTTCCGCCCGGCTACGTCCCGCCGCCTGGATATGAGCCGAGCCAGCCCGTGCAGGTTCGTCCGGCGCTACCGCTACCGCCGGCCACGGCACCGGATTATTCAAGCCCGGCGGTGATTCCTTCGGGCCGAGGGCTGGTCAATCCGCTGCCGG
>JBBQYK010000122.1:0-12631 GCA_038208765.1 Verrucomicrobiota bacterium | reverse complement strand
AGGCCGCCAATGAGCGCGAAGCCCGCCAGCAGTATGGCCACGTACCAGAGCATGAGTTGGTTGCGAATTCTCATCAGGGTTCCTTCAACACGTAGCCGACGCCGCGCACGGTCTGGAGCAGTTTCGGCTCAAAGTCCGCGTCAATTTTCTCCCGCAGCCGCATGATGTACACGTCCACGAGATTCGTGCCGGGATCGAAGTCGTAGTCCCAGACCTTCTCGACAATGGCCATGCGCCCGCAGATGCGACCGGTGGAGCGCATGAGGAATTCGAGCAGCAGATACTCCCGACGCGCGAGGTCGATTTCCTTTGCGCCGCGCGTCACCTGGCGCGTCACGGTGTCGAGCGTGAGGTCGCCGACAGAGAGCACGGCGGACTTGGTTTCACCGGTGCGGCGTCCGAGGGCGCGCACGCGGGCGATGAGTTCCGCCAGCGCGAAGGGTTTGGAAAGGTAGTCGTCCGCCCCGGCATTCAAACCCTCGACGCGTTCACCGACTTCGCCGCGCGCCGTGAGCAGGAGCACTGGCGTGGTGTTGTTCTTTGCGCGCATCTGACTCACCACGCTCAGGCCGTCGCGTCCCGGCAGCATCACGTCCAGCACCACGACGTCGAAGGGGGTAGTGGCCACGGCGGCGAGCGCCTGCGTGCCGTCGTGCAGCACGTCCACGGCATGACCTTCCGCCTGGAGCGCCTTGCGGATGAACGAGGCGGTCTTTTTTTCGTCTTCCACGACGAGCACGCGCATGGTTCGCAGCTTATTCTTCACGTTTCCTTGAGGCAATCAGTTGTTGGGCGTGATGGATGTCGGGGATGGAGCGCGCCTGAACTTCGCGTCGGGGCGCGAGATCGATCATCCACCATCCGGATCGTTTTCAGCACCGACCCGTATCCCACTGTTGCAACCTTCACCTCCCGAGCCTCGCCGCCGCCGGTTAAGTCCCGATGAACCTTGCGTGACACAATTGTCATTCGGGTTTCATGGGCGTTCCATCCACGGGGCGCATTTTGTTCCCGGTGAGTTTTGCCAACCAAAGGAAATCGCAGGCTGCTCGGGAGAGTCCGGGCCGCGCGCCCCGCTTCGCCTGTTTCCTGTTGACGCTTCATTCCTGATCGAGTGACCTCCCGACCCTCAACATGAACTCCTCGAGAGCCGCCCTGATGCTTGCCCTGGCCGGAGCGGTGGCTCTTTTGAGCGGCTGCGTCAGCCCGCGAAATGATCTCGGCCGGGTCTCCGTCGAATTGAAACGGCGCAGCGGTCACGCGGTGACGAATGCCGGGCCGGGCGAGGTCATCTGGCCTCCGTCCGTTTCGTTGGAAGACGGTCTCTCTGAGGACGAGGCGGTGACGCTGGCCTTGTGGAACAACGCGGCGTTTCAGGAAACGCTCGCCGACCTCGGCCTGTCCCGGGCCGATCTGGTGCAGGCCGGGATGCTGCCCAATCCAACGCTGTCGATGCTCATTCCAGTCGGCGCCAAGCCGTTCGAACTCACGGCCAAATATCCTCTCGAATTTCTCTGGCAGCGTCCGCACCGCGTCGCGGCGGCGCGGCTGGAACTGGAACGCACGGAGCAACGTCTCGTGCAAAGCGGTCTGGATTTGATTCGCGACGCGCGCGTGGCCTTTGCCGATCTGGCGCTGGCCGACGAGCAATCCCGCTTGGCTGGGGAGACGCTGGCATTAAACCGGCGCCTGGCCGTCTTGTCGCGGGCCCGCCTTCAGGCCGGCGAAGCGAGCGAACTGGAGGCGGGCACCGCCGAGATCGAGGCGCGCCTGGCCCAGGAACAGATTTCGCGCGGGCGGCAGGACGTGCGGATCGCCCGCGAGCGCCTTCGCCATTTGATCGGGATCAGGCCAGAACACTGGACGACGGGTCTGTCCGCAACTCCGTTCCCTGCCTCCATCGAACGCGATGTCACCGTGCTGGTCACAAACGCGCTGGCGGCGCGACCCGACTTGCGGGCCGCCCAATTGGGACTGGAGGCAGCAGGAAAACGGATCGGTCTCGCAAAGGCGGAGACGTTCACCCTGGCCGCCGGGATCAACGCCAAGGAAGTGGACAAGGATTTTCTGTCCGGCCCAGCCCTTGACGCGGCCATCCCCATCTTCAACCAGAACCAGGGCGGCATCGCCCAAGCGAAGGCGAAATTCGCGAAAGCCGCGCGGCAGTATGTCACCATCCGGGATCGCATCGTGCTGGAAGTGCGCGAAGCCCACACCCGCCTGACCCAGGCCCGCGAGAGTTGCGAAATGTGGCGCGCAGAGATCTTGCCGCCGTTGCAGGAAGCCGTGCGTCAGGCGGAGAAAGCCTACGACGCCGGGAATGTCGCCTACCTTTTCGTGCTCGAAACCAGCCGCAAGATCCAGGACGCGCGGCTCAAGGAGTTGATCGCCCTCGCGGAACTGCGCCGGGCGCTGGCGGAACTCGAACGCAGTGTCGGACAGCGCCTGGACACCTCCGTCCACGATGCCACCCAGACCGGAAAATGAAATTCATCCACCTTTTCCTCCTCGTCGTATCCGCCGTGCCGCCGTTGCTGGCGGCCGACTCGGGCCGGTTTCCCGCGCCCGCCAAAGTCACAACACCCACCAAGGAGGCGAGCCTGGCCAGCCTCACGCTGACAGCCGAGGCGGAGCAGCGGCTCGGCATCGTCACCGTGCCGGTCGAGCAGCGTCCGATGCCACGTTCGCGATTCTTCGGCGGCGAAGTGATGATTCCGGCAACCCGGGCTTCCGGCCAGGCCGGCTCCTCGGTGTTCACCATTCCGACTTCGCCCGGCCCCGCTGAACTGGTGCGCCTCGCCCAGGCGCAAATTGACGCCGACGGACAGGTCGAGCAGGCGCGGGTGCAACTGGAGTCCTCGAAACTTGCGCTCGCCCGCGCCGAACAGTTGTTGCGGGACAAAGCCGGGAGCGCGCGAGTGATGGAGGAGGCGAAGGCCCAGCAGGCCGGGGCGGAAGCCGGGGCGCGCACCGCGCAGGCCCGGCGCGATTTGCTCGGCCCGCCCGTGCTGGACGCGGCGCGGCAAACCACCCTGTGGCTGCGCGTGCCGGTTTATGTGGGCGACTTGGACCGGCTGAACACCACGGCGGAAGCGCGGGCCGGAGGATTGGCCGGGGCCGCCGGCGCTCCCACGATTTCTGCGAAGCCCGTGACCGCGCCGCCCTCGGCCAACGCCGCCGCCTCCAGCGTGGATTTGTTTTACGAAATCGAGAACACCAACAGCCTCTTTCGACTCGGGCAGCGAGTGGGAGTGTCGATTTCGATGCGCGGTGAACTGGAGAGCCTGGTGGTTCCGTGGTCCGCCGTGTTGCACGACGTGCATGGCGGCACCTGGGTGTACGAGAAAACCGGTTCGCTCGCCTACACGCGCCGCCGGGTGGAGGTGATTCAGGTGCTCAAAGGCGACGCGATCCTGAGCCGGGGCGTGAAGCCCGGCGCGAAAGTCGTGATCACCGGCGCGGCGGAACTGTTCGGCACCGAGTTTGGTGTCGGCAAATGACGGCCCTACCCCGGGCGCACTGCTTATGATGAAATGGCTTATCGCGGTGTCCCTGCGGCAACGGGTCCTCGTGCTGGCGCTGGCCGGAGTGCTCGTCGTGCTCGGCATTCGCGCCGTGCGCGTGACGCCGATGGATGTCTTCCCGGAATTCGCGCCGCCGCTGGTGGAAATCCAGACGGAAGCTCCCGGTCTTTCCACCGAGGAAGTTGAAAGCCTCATTTCCGTGCCGCTGGAAAATGCGCTCAACGGCGTCTCCTGGCTCAAGACCGTGCGCTCGAAGTCAGTGCTTGGACTCTCTTCTGTCGTTTGCATCTTCAAGGAAGGCACAGACCTCATGCGTGCCCGGCAACTGGTGCAGGAACGCGTCGCCACCGTCGCCCCGCGCCTGCCGGCCGTGGCCCACCCGCCTGTCCTGCTCTCCCCGCTCTCCTCGACCAGTCGCGCGCTGAAAATCGGGGTGTCGTCGTCGAAGTTTTCGCAGATGGAACTTTCCGAACTGGCGGTGTGGACCATTCGTCCCCGGCTCATGGCGGTGCCCGGCGTGGCCAACGTCGCCATCTGGGGACAGCGCGACCGCCAGTTCCAGGTGCTGGTCGATCCCGACCGGCTCGCAGCCCACGGCGTGTCCCTCGACGCGGTGGTGCGCGCGGCGGGCGACGCGACGGTCGTCTCCGGCGGCGGATTCATCGACTCGCCGAACCAGCGTCTGCCCGTGCGCCATCTTTCCCCCGTCGAGACGCCGGAGGATCTGGCGCGCACCGTGGTTCAATTCACGAACGGCGTGGCGCTGCGTCTCGGCGATGTTGCCAACGTGGTCGTCAGTCATCCGCCGCCCATCGGCGACGCCGTGATCAACGACGGTCCCGGCCTGCTGCTCATCGTGGAGAAGCAGCCGTGGGGCAACACGCTGGACGTAACCAAACAAGTCGAGGCCGCGCTCGTCGCATTGAAACCCGGACTCGAAGGCGTGGACATCGACCCGACGATTTTCCGCCCGGCCACTTTCATCGAGCGTTCGCTGGCCAATCTCTCGCACGCCATGCTGCTGGGTTGCGGCTTGGTGGTCCTCATTCTGATCGCCTTCCTCTACGACTGGCGCACGGCGCTCATTAGCCTCTCGGCGATTCCGCTCTCGCTGCTGGCGGCGGGCGTGGTGCTCCATTATCTCGGCGGCACCCTGAACACCATGGTCCTCGCGGGCCTGGTGATCGCGGTGGGTGAAGTGGTGGATGACGCCATCATCGGCGTGGAGAATGTTTCGCGCCGGCTGCGGCTCTGGCGGGCGGCGCGGGCGGACGCTGCGGCATCGGGTGTGGCTCCGGCGGCGAGCGCGAACGAACTGTTCCGCGTCGTCCTGAAGGCTTCCGTGGAAGTGCGCAGCGCGGTGCTGTATGCCAGTCTCATTGTCGTGCTGGTGTTCGTGCCGGTGTTTTTCCTTGATGGACTGGCCGGGACTTTTTTCCGCCCGCTCGCGTTCGCCTACGTGCTGGCCATCCTGGCGTCGCTGATCGTCGCCCTGACCGTGACCCCGGCGCTTTGTCTAATGCTGCTGCCGTCATCGCATCAACGTCCTGAAGATGCGCCGCTGGTCCGGGTGCTCAAGCGCGGCTACCGCGCGGTGCTGCCAGCCTTTGTCCGCCGGCCCCGCTTTGCGGCGGGCTTTCTGGTGGTCGCGTTCGCGCTGACCGGTATCGCGTTGCCGCGGCTGGGCGAGGAATTTCTGCCGAACTTCAAGGAGTCGGACTTCCTCATGCATTGGGTGGAGAAGCCCGGCACCTCGCTCGAAGCCATGCGGCGCATCACCGTGCAGGTCAGCAAGGAACTGCGCGCCATTCCTGGCGTGCGGAACTTCGGTGCACACATCGGCCGCGCCGAAGTCGCGGACGAAGTGGTGGGACCGAACTTCACCGAGCTGTGGATCAGCCTCGACCCGAAGGCGGATTACGATCGGACGGTGGAAAAAATCCAAGAGACGGTGGAAGGCTACCCCGGCCTGTTCCGCGACGTGCTGACGTATTTGAAGGAGCGCATCAAGGAAGTGCTCACCGGCGCGAGCGCCACGGTGGTGGTCCGCATCTTCGGACCGGACCTGGCGGTGTTGCGCGACAAGGCGCAGGAGGTGAACGCCGCCATCGCCGGTTTGCCCGGCGTGGCTGACCTCAAAGTCGAACCCCAGGTTCTCGTCCCGCAAATCCAGGTTCGTCTGAAGCCGGACGCGGCGGCGAACTTCGGGCTCACCCCGGGCCTGGTGCGCCGCGCGGCCACCACGCTCATCAAAGGCCAGAAGGTGGGCGAGATTTACCAGGAGCAGAAAGTGTTCGACGTCGCCGTCTGGGGCGTCGAGCGCGTGCGCACGGATTTGCAGTCCCTGCGCGAACTGATCATTGAAGCCCCCGGTGGTCGCGTCCCGCTGGGGGACGTGGCGGAACTTGAAATCGTGCCGACTCCCAACGAGATCAAACGAGAAGGCGCTTCCAGGCGCATCGACGTGACCTGCAACGTCTCGGGCGCCGACCTGGGCCGCGTGGCGCGCGAAATCGAGAAACGGGTGCGGACGGTTTCTTTCGCCCAGGGGTATCATCCGGAATTCCTCGGTGAATACGCGGCGCGGCAGACGTCGCGGAACCGGTTGCTCCTCTTCGCCGGATTTTCCCTGATCGGCATCCTCGTGTTGCTGCATGTGGATTTCCGCTCGATGCGGCTGGTGCTTCTCGTGGCCCTTACGTTGCCCTTCGCGCTGATCGGCGGCGTCGTGGGTGCGTTCCTGGGCGGCGGGGTGCTTTCACTGGGTTCGCTGGTGGGTTTTGTCACCGTGCTGGGCATCGCCGCGCGCAACGGCATCATGCTGGTCAGCCATTATCGTCATCTGGAAACCAGCGAGGGTTTCGTCTTCGGACGGGAACTCATCATGCGCGGCGCGGAGGAGCGCCTTGCGCCCATCCTGATGACCGCCGCGTGCGCCGCCCTCGCGCTGGTGCCGCTGATCGTCAGAGGCAACATCCCGGGGCATGAGATCGAATACCCAATGGCCGTGGTCATCCTGGGCGGACTGGCGACTTCGACATTGTTGAACCTCTTCCTGATGCCGGCGCTCTACGCCCGGTTCGGCCGCCGGCGAGCCGCGAAGGCCAATTGAACCACGGCGAAGTCTCTGCTGCGCGCTCCTCGTAAAGTCAGTTTCTGGCGTTGGTGCGCAAGGCCAGGCGTGTGGAAGTTTGGGCAAAAGGACGGTTGCTCACCACGCGCACTTGAGTGGTGCCGTTGCTGGGCCAGCGGGCAAGTTCGTGGAGCACGGGTTGATTGGTCGCCCAGCGTGATTCCAGTTTGCGGAAATCCGACACCGCGACGACGACCGGTTCCTTCCCTTGGAGCAACGCCGCCGCCTTCTCAAATGAGTCGAGTGGGCGGGCGGTGTTCAACCAGAACTGGAGCGCGAAGGGCGTGTCCACATGCACCAGTGGGAATTTTTCTCCCAGCGTCTCGCGCACGTGGTCTGCGACCGTGCGCATCCCGAGCGTGGCTTGGACGCGCGTGCTGCCCGCCAGCAGGACGTGATGATAGAACAGCAGGAACCCCAGCACGACGGAGGCAAAGGCCCCGGTGACCTTCAGCAAACGCGGCGTGCTCCAGTTGCGGAGCCACCAGGCCAGTTCGCGCCCGGCCAGCAGTGCCGCCGCCGGGAACAGCGGGAAGATCAGCCGTCCGCGTTGATGCGCGGCGATGCTGAACAGCGCCAGCCCAAAGAAAAACCAGCAGAAGAGAAAACGCTCGAAGCGCCGCTCGTCCGCATCTTCCGCCGGGCGTTTCCACACCCGCCAGAAGGCGATTCCGGCCAGCAGACACCAGGGCGCAAAATTCGAGAGGAAGGCGAGGGGCGGTTCGTAGAAACGGAAGAACATCGCTTCCCGGCGACCTGCGCCGGTGGCGTGTGCGGCCAGTTCGCGTCCGAGCAGTTTGTCGAGGAATGGTTGTCCCATCTCCGCGTAGGCCAGGAAAAACCAGCCGCCACAAATGATGAAAAACAACGCCACGCCCGGCCAGTGCGAGCCGCGCATGGTGCTCTCGTGACGCGTGCGTTTCTCCCAAAAATGCGCGAGCAGCCCGCAGGCACCGAGGACCAGCGCGATGGGTCCCTTCGCCATCGTGCCCACCGCCGCCGCCAGCCAGAACCACGTCCAGCCCCGGCCCAGCGACCACGCGCGGAACGCCGCCAAGGCGGCCAGCGTCACCGGCAGGGCCAGCAGTCCGTCGTAACGCGCGGTCATCATCTGCCGGTCGCCCGCCGGAGACAGGAGATAAATCACCGCCGCGAGAAATCCGGCCATCCAGCCAAAATGTTTTTTCCCCGAGCCGAGCAACATCAGCGCGACACCAATCGTGGCCAGCGCCGACGGAAGATAAATCGAGAAGCGGTTGATCTCACCAAAGGCGAGCGTGGAGAGCGACGCAATCCACGTCAGCAACGGCGGCTTCGACGCGACCGCGCCCGTCACGTCGCGCTGCATCAGCCAGTGGCCGTGCTGCACCGTGTCGAGCACATACGCGCCGATGCGCCGCTCGTTGTCCATCAGGTTGGGCAATCCCGTGAGCACGATGGCAAACATGGCGACGGCCAGTGCCGCCACGAAGAGCTGCAGCCGCCAGGGCTTTGGTCCGTAAGGCGACAGTCGCCGGCTGGGGGACAAGCGCCCCCCACCGACGACTGCGCACATCGCCCGAATGGTTTCAAACTTCACCCGGCCACGGTGGCCGCCCCCCATGAAGAAGGCATGATGAGTGAATGACAGAACTGTCATATCCGTTTCATTGCGCGAAACGTTTTGCCGTCTAGACTCCGGGGCATGATTGAGACGCTCAATCCCAGTCCTGCACCATCAGCAACGGAAGCCGGGACGCCCGTCCCCTACCATAACTACGATGCTGACGCGCCCGTCCCCCGCCGCACAACCGAGGCGGCGATGAGACCGCGCACGGACATTCTTTCCGTCGTAGTGCCGTTCTACAACGAGGAGGCCAATGTCCGTTTCGTCCTGGAGGAACTGCGCGCGGCACTGCCCGACGCCGAGATCATCGCCGTGGACGACGGCAGCACCGACCTGACGTGGTCGCGCATCCTCGACCTGCCGGACGTGCGCGGCCTGCGTCTCACCCGCAACCTCGGGCAGAGCGGCGCGATCTACCACGGCCTGCGTGCCTGCACGCGTCCGGTGTGCGGCCTGATGGACGGCGACGGTCAAAACGATCCAGCGAACTTTCATCTGCTGCTCGCGGAATTTCAGCGCGGCGGCGCTGATGTCATTTGCGGTTATCGAGCGAACCGGAATGATGCATGGAATCGCCGAGCGGCGTCGCGCTTTGCGAATGCACTGCGCCGCCGCTGGCTCGATGACGGGGTGCGAGACACGGGCTGTTCCCAAAAACTTTTCCGGCGTGAGGCCGTTGAACTGCTTGTGCCCTTTCGCGGAATGCACCGTTATCTCCCCGCGATTTTCAAACAAGCCGGCTTGAAGATGGCCGAAGTTCCGGTGCTGCATCGCACGCGGCGGGCGGGCGTTTCCAAGTACAGTAACTGGCGGCGCGCGCTGGATGGAATCTACGATTTGATCGGTGTCGCCTGGCTGCTCAACCGAAAGATCACTATGGTCGCCGTGGAGAAAACGCCATGAACGAAGTCCTCTTCAAAATTGACCTGTTCCACAAAATCTGGGTCGTGACCCCGTGGAAACTGATCGGCTACGCGGGCGTGCTCATATTCGCCGGACGCTGGTTTGTGCAAGTCGTGGCCTCGCATCGCGCGGGGCGTTCCCATCTGCCGCGCCTGTTTTGGTACATGTCGCTCACGGGCAGCTTGCTGCTGCTCGGCTACTTCACCTTCAGCGACAAGACAGATTCCGTGGGCGTGCTCTCGAATCTCTTTCCCGCCGCCGTGGCGGGCTACAATTTGCTTTTGGAAGCGCGCCAGGCCAGACGGGCGCAACCGGCCGCCTCCTGAAAGCAGCACGCCCTTCAGCAGCTCACGAGAACCAGGCGAGCCACCGCCGGAGCCAGGCCGGACACCTTTCCGGGCACGGCATTTTCACCGCCACGGACAACAGCACCACGACCAGCCAGGCCAGCAGCATGGTGACGAGCGTGTGACTGAGATAGTGGTTGCCGTTCAGCATCTGGTAGAGGCCCATCGTCCAGCCCAGCACGAGACCGAGCGCGAGGCCCGCGATTTGTTGCCGGCGCGTGCGCCCGAGCGCGCCCAGGCTCATCAAGGCAAACCCGCCGCTGGCGTGGCCCGCCGGCCAGCAGCGGCCCCGCGCTTTGGGCGCGCCGCAACAATTTTCCGGCGCGCTCTCGAACAAGCCCACGACCGGGCGCGTGCCGCCGTAGGACTCCAGTTGCCGGGGGCAGGACATGTTGGTCCAGGCTTTCAGCGTTCCGACGAGCGAAGGCACCAACGTGAGCGTGAGGAAGACCAGCGCGAGTTCCCGCTTCGGGAGCCGCCAGCGCGGTGCCAGCCAGCGGTGGGGCACGAGCATCGCAACCAGCACCACGACGCCAAACATTTTTATGATCCGCAAAGGCCATTTGTAGAAAACCGCTTTGGCCAGGCCCTGGTGCCGCACCAGCCAGCCGCCGTGCTCCGCGTCATAGAAATGATCCGAGACGCGGGCGTCGAGCGGGGTGAATTCAAAAATCAGGATGACCGCGATCAAAGCCGCGAAGGTGAGCAGAACCGTGCGGCGCCAGCGGGCGGTGGAGGGGAGCAGGCACTTCATTGGCGGACTATATCCATGTCATTTGTCGTGCCAGAGACATTTGCGGGCAATGCGCCCATCAGTCGATGCCGGAAGGCGTGGCTGGCTGTCTGGTAGTAGGCGACGGTGTCGGTGAGCAGAGTCGTGTCCCCCGCGTGCGGTTGGAACTCAAGGTCTGCGCCGGCGCGCGCGTACGTGCTGTGCTGGCGCACCGGCTTCAGGATTTGCAGCCGGTCGCGGGTCAGCAGGCCGAGCTTCTGGTAATTGGCGATCAGCGCACGCTCCTCATCGGGCCGCATCGCGAGGATGTCCTTGCCATAAAACCGGCTTTGGTAGGTCCAGTTGAGCAGGCCGAGAATGGTCGGCGCGACGTCGATCTGGCTGCACAAAGTCTCCACGCGCCGGGCCGGTATGAGGTGCGGATTGTAGAGAATCATCGGGATTTCATACGCCTCAACCGGCAGTTCCGTCTTGCCCGCACTGCCGGCGCAATGGTCGGCCACGATGACGAAGAGCGTGTTCGTGAACCACGGTTTGGTGCGAGCCTGCTCGATCAATTTCCCAATCGCGTAATCCGTGTATTTCACACCGCCGCGGCGTTTGCTGGTCAGCGGCGGCAGATCAATCTTGCCTTCGGGGTAGGTGAACGGCCGGTGGTTCGACGTGGTCATGATGAAATGATGGAACGGCCGGCCCTGCGCGTGCGCCGCGTCGGCCTCTTTGATCGCCCAGCGGAACGAGTCCTCGTCGCACGCGCCCCACGCATTCGCAAAGGTGATTTCCTCCTTCGGCACCTTGGCGCGGTCCACCACGTCGTAGCCGTTGTTCCCGAAGTAATGGTTCATGTCGTCGAAGTAGCCGAACCCGCCGTAGATGAATTTCGTGTCATAGCCGCGCGCGCGAAAGACCGACCCGAGGGTGAACAGGTTTTCGTTGCGCGGACGCTTGACGATGGACTGGCCGGGCGTGGGCGGCACCCCGAGGGTGAGCGCCTCCATGCCGCGCACGGTGCGGTTGCCGGTGGCGTAGAGCTGCGTGAAGAGCATCCCGTCGCGGGCCAGCGCGTCGAGGTAAGGCGTGAGGTTTTCCTTGTTGCCGAACACGCCCAGATACTTCGCGCTCAGGCTCTCGACGGTGATTTGCATGACATTCCAGCGCCGGGGCTCGCCGGGATGCGTGATGAGCCGGGACATGTCCGCAGGGTTCGAGGAGAGGAACTGGGCATTGGTCGTCGCGAGCAACGCCCGGGTGCGCGCGAAGGCCTGCCGGTTGTCCACCTGGTCGTAGAAATGGTCGTAGCGGAGCTCGTTGTTCCGAAACTCGGCGGCGAAGGAATACAAACCGTTCTTGGCCAGCTCCTGATTGTACATGTTGCCAAACTCCGGCACCATCCGGTTGCTCAACGCCACGGTGAACAGCGCCGGCAGCCCGAGCAGCACGGCGGCTCCCGCCCAGCGCGAGCGCGCGGTGTCGGACCCGTCGGCCAGCCGGTTCACCCATTCGCGCAGACCGCCCCATTTCCAGAACGCCAACATCAAGGCCACGCTGCCGGCGAGCAGCGCGCTGAGAATCAGCGGCATCGGGTACGACTCGCGGATGTTCCCGATGACCTCGGTGGTATAGACGAGATAATCCACCGCGATGAAATTGAATCGCGCGCCGAACTCGTCCCAGAAGAACCACTCGGCCACCGCGCCGAACAGCAACGCGTACGTCGCCACGAGAAACCCGGCCACCAGCATCATGCGTTGCAAGGGATGGGCCAGCCAGCGTCGCGGCATCAGCACAAGGTAAAGGACCAGCGGAACCGCCGCATAGGAGGCCGTGACCAGATCGAAACCCAGCCCGCATAAAAGTGTCGCGGCCAGCTTCCACGGCGCGTGCGCCGCCTCCGCCCACGACTGCCCGAGCAACGCCAACCGCGTGAGCAACGCGACTGCGGCGAACAGTAGATAAAACAAGACGACGCCCCCGAGCCGATGGCCCAGCACACGTTGCCTGAAAGCATTGCCACACATGCGGAGACACTGCGCATTTCAAGGTGAACGCTGCATGACCAGACGATTACAAAACTGTCATTCCGAGGAGAGGTCGCGGCTTGACCCTGTTCTGGGTTCTGTTGCGGACAGGGCGTTGCCATCCTTGGCGCAGAATTCGAAATCGCGGTCCGTATCCCTCCAATTGTTCCTAAATAAACAGCCTCGACGGGGCGTCTGGTTTTGAGCAACAAACACCTATGCCTATGACCGGACCATACGTTTCCACCGGGCGCTCGCTCTCGCGGCGCAAATTCCTGCGCGGCGCGGGCATTCTCCTCTCGCTCCCGCTGCTCGACGCCATGACGCCCGCCTTCGCCGCCGTGCGCAAGGTCGCCAGCGCCGCCGC
>JBBQYK010000121.1:0-12706 GCA_038208765.1 Verrucomicrobiota bacterium | reverse complement strand
GCCCGCGCCGTCACCATCCGCTGGTCCGCCGGCACCAGCGATCCCCTCAACCTCAAGACCCCGCGCATTTACGTCACCGGCCCCGGCTCCGCCCAGCTCAGCGACATCAAGGCCGCCGTGCCCAAAGCGCCGCTCGCCCAGACCGCGCCCGGGGTCTGGCACCTCCGCGCCGAACTCGTCGTTGAAGCAGGCGCGCGCCTGGTCCTCTACGGCACCAAGCTCGGCGGCGACGTGGACGAACTCCGCCTCCAGAGCAACAACACCGGCAGTCCCATTAACGACATCGTGTTCCTCTCCGCCGACTGGGGCACCCTCGACATCCGCTCCACCAAAATCACCTCCTGGGACGACGCCGTGAACGGCCCCGACACCGAATACAACGTCTTCCGCCGCTCCTACGTCCGCGTCCGCTCCACCCTCCACACCAACGGCGTGACCCCCCTCGAATCCCGCATGGACATCATCGACAGCGACTGCGGCTACCTCGGCAGCCACAACGCCGAAGCCTACGGACTCGTCTGGAAAGTGCTCGAAGCGAAGAACCCCGCCGACCGCCCCTACGGCGCCATCACCAACCTCTACGCCCTCGTGAACGTCTATGGCGACATCATCCGCAGCCGCTTGCACCACAACTACTTCGGGCACTACTCCTTCGGCTCCCACGGCCAGCGCATGCTCGACAACGAAGTCGATCACAACATCGGCTACGGACTCGACCCGCACGACGATTCCGACGACCTCGTCATCGAGCGCAACAACGTCCACCACAACGGCTGGCACGGCATCATCGCCTCCCAGCGCTGCAACAACGCGATCATACGGAACAACATCTCGTGGAACAACGGCCACAACGGCATCATGCTCCACCGCTACTGCGACGACTCCCTCATCGAGGGCAACCGCAGCTTCCGCAACGGCGACGCCGGCATCGCCCTCTTCGACAACTACCGCACCACCGTGCGCAACAACGTCTGCCTCGAAAACACCACCGCCGGCATCCGCCTCTCCGTGGGCCCCGCCGACAACCTGATCGAGAACAACGAATTTGCCAACGGCGACAGCTACGGCATCTACCTCTACAAAGGGGTGGACGCGCCCGCGCCCGGCGACAACGGCAAACCCAAGCGCAACCGCTTCCGCAACAACTGGATCCACGACAACGCCGGCCACGGCGTCTTCTCCACCACCGCCGACGACAACACCTTCGTGCAAAACATATTCGAGCGGAACGCGAACCTCATCCACTTCGTGAACGGGCAGCGGAACATATTCGAGAGCAACTCCGTGCCGCCCGGCGTGACCTTACGGATGCAAGGCACGCCCAACATCCTGACCTCCACCCTGATTCGCAACCAAGCCGCGCTGCCCATCCAGGTGGACAACTACAGCACGGCGAATTTCGAGGACAGCAGCGGCAAGATATTCGATCCCGAAGAACCCGGTATTGCCACCGTGGTCTCCCCGACTGGCTCCGCGCTCATCCTCTCCACCGTGGACATTGCCAAGACCTCCTTCGTGCGCACGCGCGCGTTCCGGGTGCGGCCCAACGCCGGGTCGGTGCTCGTCACGCCCACGGTTTGGAACACCACGGGCGACTTCAGCAAACGCTGGCTGGTGCAGGCGGGGAGCGGGACGGCGAGCATCACCTACACCGTGGGCGACCTGGAGCCGGGCCGGCCCTACACCGTGACCAAGAACGGGGCGGGGGACGAATACAACGCCAACGCCACCGGCACCATCACCTTTACCGATTCCAGCGTGACCACCGGGGTCACCGAATTTGTGATTGCACTGAACCTCTGAGTTTTTTCCGCCGACATGATTAACTACGTGTTAGAAAGAACTTTGCAACCGATTGGACGGTGGCGCGCGACTTTGTCCGCGCTGCTCGTGGGTGTGGGCGGCTTCCTGATCCCGCTCGGGCCGGGCGCGCAGGGCGCGGAAGTGCTGGTCACGAACGTGGCGGGGATTTCCGCCGCCGCGCTCGCCGCGCAACCCGGCGACACCATTGTCATGCAGGACGGCGCTTGGGCCGACGCGGACATTTTGTTCTCCGCCGTCGGCACCGCCGCGCAGCCCGTCACGCTGCGCGCGCAAACCCTCGGACGCGTCCACCTTACCGGCCAGTCCCGACTGCGCATGGCGGGCCATCATCTCGTCGTCGATGGACTCGTCTTCACGAACGGCTACCGCACCTCCGGCGACGTGATTGCTTTCCGCGACAACTCCTCCGCCCTGGCCTACAACTCACGCCTCATCAACTGCGCGATCATTGATTACAACCCGCCGAACCTGACCAACGACACCAAGTGGGTTTCCATTTACGGCCTGAGCAACCGCGTCGAGTCCTGCCATTTTCGCGGCAAGGCCAACGTCGGCACCACCCTCATCGTGTGGGTCAGCGAACTGCCGGACCCGAACAACCCAAATTATCACGTCATCGCGCGCAATCACTTCGGGCCGCGCCCGGTGCTGACGGCGGCGTCGAACGGCGGCGAGACCATCCGCGTCGGCACCTCGGATTACTCGATGAATATTTCCCGCACCACGGTCGAGGACAACTTCTTCGAGAAGTGCAATGGCGACGTGGAAATCATCTCCAGCAAATCCTGCGAGAACGTTTACCGCCGCAACACTTTCTTCGAGTGCGAGGGCGCACTCACCCTCCGCCACGGCAACAGTTGCTTGGTCGAGGCCAATTATTTCTTCGGCAATCTCCAGACCAATACCGGCGGCGTCCGCATCATGGGCGAGAATCATCGCGTCTTTAACAATTACTTCGAGAACCTGAGAGGGTCGTCGTCGCGCGCGCCGCTCGTCTTCATGCAGGGCTTCGAGAATTCGCCACTCAACGGCTACTTCCAAGTTAGCAACGCCACGGTGGCCTTTAACACGTTCGTCAATTGTAATAACACGTTCATCGTCGGCCTCTCAGGCACGGTTGGCGGGCTGCCCACCTCGCTCCCTCCCAAGGATTCTACGGTGGCGAACAATATCGTGCGCCAAACCTCGGGGCGCATCGTGGATTTGCGCCTCGGGCCGCAGAACTTTTCGTGGGCGTCAAACTTGTTTTCCTCGGCCACGCTGGGCATCACGAATGACGGCGTGCTGGCGGTGGATGCGCTGCTGGTCGCGGACGCGGTGGATGGAATTTTCCGGCCGGACGCGGGCAGTCCGGCGCTCGCCAACGCGGCTGGCGGGTTTGATCAGGTGACGGCGGATTTTGAGGGTCACGCGCGCTCGCTCTCGGGCAAGGACATCGGGGCGGATCAGGCGTCGGTCGCGCCGCGCACGGGCGGGCCGCTCTCGGTCTTGAGCACGGGGCCGGTGTGGGCGCTGGTGAGCGGCACGGTGTTGTCGTGGGCGCAGCCGGCGGCGATTTTTTATGGCACGGCGTTGGGTGGGTTGCAGTTGAACGCGAGCGCGAACGCGGCGGGCACGCTGGTGTATGCGCCGCCTGCGGGCACGGTGTTGAACGCGGGCACCGGGCAGGTGCTGTCGGTGGTGTTCACGCCAGTGGACACGGTGAATTTTTCGGCGGCGACGCAGACGGTGGTGTTGGACGTGCGGCCGACGGTGCCGGTGATTGCCTGGACAAATCCGGCGGCGCTGGTTTATGGCGCGGCGTTGTCGGGCGCGCAGTTGAACGCCTCGGCGAACGGGCCGGGCACGTTCACGTATGAGCCGGGTGCGGGCACGGTGTTGAACGCGGGCGCGGGGCAAGTGCTGCGCGCGGTGTTCGTGCCGGAGGACGCGGCGAATTTTGCGGGCGTCACCCAGGAGGTGGTGCTGGACATCGCGAAGGCCGTGCCGAGCGTGGCGTGGGCGCAGCCGGCGGCGGTGGAGCAGGGTTCGGCGCTGGGCGGGGTGCAGTTGAACGCCACGGTCGATGTGCCGGGGACTTTTGTTTATGCGCCGCCGTCGGGGACGGTGCTTTCGGCAGGGAGCGGGCAGGTTCTTGGGACGGTTTTTACGCCGTCGGATCCGGCGAACTATATTTCCGTGACGCAGGCGGTCGTGATCAATGTGACGGTGGGCGGGCGGACGGTGCCGAACGTGGCGTGGGCGGTGCCTGCGCCGGTGTTGCAGGGCACGCCGTTGGGGGCGTTGCAGTTGAATGCCACGGCGGATGTGGCGGGGTCGTTCTCTTACTCGCCGCAGGCCGGAACGGTGCTGGCGGCGGGGAACGGGCAGTTGTTGAGTGTCACGTTCACGCCGAGTGACGGGGATAATTTCATCACGGCGACGAAGAGCGTGGTCTTGAATGTCGCGCCGGTGACGAGCAACACGCTCTTGCGCGTGGCTTACGTGGTGCCCGGGAATCGCGCGGCGCAGGGCCACGCCGTGGAGTCGCTCCGCCGCCTGGTCGTGCAGTATCAAAATTTCTTCGCGGGTCAGATGGACGTGAACGGGTTCGGTCGAAAGAGTTTCACTTTCGAGACGGAGCCGGATGGGGTGACGCCGCGAGTCCATGTGCTCACGGTGCCGGCGACGGACGGTTTTTTGCGCGGGGATATTTATGGCCAGCGCGTGCTGGACGCGGCGCGCACGGCGGGTCTGCCGGTCGGTGCGCCGGGTCAAATATGGTGGCTCATTCCTGAGACGCATGTGCAGAACCCGGATGGCACGGTGGGCGGTGGCTTTGCCCTCGGCGTGCGGACGAACGGGACGCCGGCGGATTCGGGCTGGGCGATCAGTGGCAGCCACCATCTCGCGCTTTACCAGCCGCAGTATCAGACGAACGCGTTGCTCTACGACGGTCGCATGGTGCCGGAGATCGGGCCGTATCCGCTGGTGCAGGATGTTTCGTTCCCGTGGTTCGAGGGCATCACGCTCTCGGGCCTCAGTTCGTCGGTCATGGGTTCGGGTTTGCGCAGTCTCGGCTCGGCGTTCGGTCTGCCCCATGATTTTCGGAATGACGAGAATTTCAACGGCAACCTGATGGGCTTCGGTTTCCGCGGCCTTCGCGGCGTGTTCTACCCGGAGCTATATTTATATAATTATTGCACGCTTTCCTACGCGTCGGCGCTGACCTTGAGCGTCAGTCCGTTTTTCAATCCCGGACGTCTCGCCACGGACCTCGTCGCGCCGAACGCGGCGGTCACGACTTCCGGCCTGCGCGCACCGGTCGCTGGTTTGCTGGAAATTGAATTCACCGCCAGCGATGATCAGGCGCTGCACGCAGCGGTGCTGACGTGGGAACAGTCGGCGGACTTCGTGATGGCGGATGAAATGGTGCTCACTGGCACTTCGGCCAGCGGCACGTTCACGACGCCGTTTTATCTGCCCGGCCAGACCAACCGTTATAAGATCACGGTCTATGATCATTTCGGAAATCAGCGTTCGGTGTTCACTTCCATCTTCCCCGCGGTGCCGGTGAACCAGGCGCCGCAGCCGTTCATCCGCGTCAGCCCGGTGATCACGGGGCCGGGCCAGGACGTGACGTTGGATGCTTCGGACACGTTTGACCCCGAGCAGACCGGGGGCTTCCTCGAAGTGGAATGGGATCTGAATGGCGACGGCTCGTTTGACACGCTGCCGACCAGCGAACTGGCCAGCATCACCAGCTTCAACACCTTGGGCCACCGGCTCATCCGCGCGCGGGTCACGGACCCGGCGGGCGATTCGGCGGTGTCCGCGCCGGTCGCGCTCAACATCGTGCCGTGTGCCACGGTGCTTTCGCCCACCAGCCGCAGTCACGGCTACGGCGGCGGCTCGAACAAGGTCGAGGTGTCGGTCGGCGCCAAGTGCCGCTGGTCGCCCACGACCACGAATGATTGGATCACATTTTTCGGCGGCGCGGATTTCGCCGGCAGCGGCACGCTTCATTATCTATTGCAGGCGAACCCGGAGTTCGTGGAGCGGCGCGGTAGCATTCAAATCGGTGACCGCAGTTATACGGTCATTCAGCAGCCGGCCATCTGCACGTTCTCCCTCTCGCCCACCAACCGCTTCCACGGCTTCGGCACCGGCGCGAGCACCATCAAGGTCAGCACCAAGGCGGGCTGCACGTGGGCGGCGGTGAATACGAATGCCTGGATCACCATCACTTCCGGCGGCAGCGGCACCGGCACCGGCACGGTGAACTATGCGCTCTCGGAGAACCGCATCACCGGGCGGCGCTCCGGGAACATTGTCATCGATGATCGGGTCTTCACGGTCACGCAGTGGGGCACCAATTGTGAACTGGCCGTCACGCCGGGGGCGCGGCTCCACAGTGAGGCGGCCGAGTCCGGCTCGGTCATCATCAGCACGGCGGGCGGTTGCGCGTGGAGCGTCGAAAACACGAACACGTGGATCACCCTCACCAGCGAGACGAACGGGGCGGGGAGCAGCAATTTCACTTACGCGGTGGCGGCGAACACGGGTCTGGCTGGGCGCACCGGCGTGGTGGCGGTGGCTTCGGCGGGCGGTGTGGAGTCGTTCACGGTCTGGCAGTCGGGCTGTTATTTTTCCATCTCGTCGGCGGGCACGAATCATCTGTTCAGCGCGCAGCCGGGTTCGTTCCAAGTGCTGGCCGGTTCGGTGTGCGCCTGGTCGGTGGTGAACACGAACAGTTGGCTCACGCTCCACAGTCCGGCGGGCGGTCTGGGTCTGGGGAATGGCACGGTCACTTACTCCGTCGCCTCGAACGGGGTCAGCGTGGGGCGCAGCGGTTTCATTACCGCCGCCGGGTTTCCGTATCTCGTCTCGCAGGACCCCAAGCCTTGTTATTACGCGGTCGCCAATCCGGGCGGGGAGCAGAGCGAGAATTACGGCGAGAGCGGCGGGTTCGGCACGGTGGCGGTGGATGCGGATGTGGGTTGCACCTGGCTGGCGGTGAGCGAGGTGCCGTGGATTTCCATTTTCGAAGGTCAGTCGGGTAACGGGCCGGGTTCGCTCACCTATGTGGTGGCCCGCAATGAGGGCATCGCGCGCAGCGGCACGATGACGATTGCGGGGCAGGATTATCATGTGTCGCAGGCCAGCGGCGTCCGCGAGGTGACGATCTCGGATCTGACGCTGGCCAGCGGGCAGACGAATTCCATCTTCGTGACGTTGCACGCGCACGGCGGGGAGAACGGGATTTCGTTCAGCTTGTGTTTTGATTCAAACTTGCTGGCCTTCACGAGCGCGGTGTTGTTGCCCAGCGCGCCGCTTTCGGCGGTGTTCCTGGTGACAACGAATGAGGCGGCGTTCGGGCGCGTGGGTTTCAACATGGGCTTGCCGCAGGGTTTCTCGCTGCCGGCGGGCACGAGCTTGGTGGTGCGGGCGTCGTTTGTCGCGGCGCAGGTGAACGGCAAGCCGGAGGCGATCATCCGCAGTTGCGATACGCCGGTGCCGCGCTACTTGGTGGATGCGGCGTCGCCGCCGGCGATTTTGACGACGAGTTACGGGCAGGGCACGGCGCGCATCGTGGGTTTTTGCACGCTGGCGGAATCGTTGGACGTGACGAATTTGAATTTCACGGCGGGTGCGGTGCCGTGGGCGTGCGTGAGCGACGTGGCGCATGACGGGTCGGACGCGGCGGCGAGCGGCGCGACGCCGGACAGCGGCGAGAGTTATTTTGAGACGACGCTGACGGGGCCGGGCGTGGTGAGTTTCTGGTGGAAGGTGTCGAGCGAGCAGGACAATGACCGGCTGCGTTTCTACCTGGACGGCGTGGCGCAATTCGGCATCTCCGGCGAAGTGGATTGGGAAGGGCGGACGTTCAATGTGCCGGCGGGGACGCACACCTTGCGCTGGCGTTACAGCAAGAACGCGACGCTGACGAACGGGCAGGATCGCGCGTGGGTGGATCAGATTGTTTACGTGCCGGCGCCGCCGTCGATTACCACGCAGCCCGCGCCGCAGTCGGTGGATCAGGGCGCGACGGCGGCGTTCAGCGTCGTTGTGTCCGGCCAGCCGCCGCTCTCGTATCAATGGCGCTTCAACAATGTGGCGTTGAACAATGGCGGGAACGTGCGCGGCGCGACCACGGCCACGTTGTCGCTCTCGAATGTTCAGCCGGCGCAGGCCGGCAGTTACTCGGTGGTGGTGACGACGCCGCAGGGCGTGGTGAACAGCGCGAGCGCGAGCCTGGGCGTCACGCCGCTGCTGCCGCTGGCCGAGGCGCTGGACACGGCGTTGCCCCTCACATCGAGCGGGAACGCGAACTGGGTTGGCCAGGCCGGCGTCTCGCACGACGGCGTGGACGCGGGCCGCAGCGGCCCCATCACGCACAGCCAGTCGTCGTCCTTCCAGACCGTGATCGCCGGCCCGGGCACGCTCCGCTTCTGGTGGAAAGTTTCCTCCGAATCCGGCGACCGCCTGCGCTTCTACATCAATGGCACCGAGCAGACGAGCATCACGGGCGACGTGGACTGGCAGGAGCGAAATTACAACCTCGCCTCGGGTGCGCAGACGCTGCTCTGGACGTACCAGAAAAATTCCAGCGGCTCGCTCCTCCAGGATCGCGCCTGGGTCGATGAGCTGCGGTTCATCCCCAACCCCGTGATCATCACCGCGCAGCCGGCGAACCAGATCACCGACCAGGGCACGAACGCGACCTTCACCGTCGGCGTCAGCGGCACGCCGCCGATTTCCTATCAATGGTCGTTCAACGGCCTGCCCATCGGCGGGGCAAACAGCGCCACCCTCACCGTCCCGAATGTCCAGCCGGCGAACAACGGTTTATACTCCGTCTTCGTCAGCAACGCCGCCGGCAGCGCGACCAGCTCGAACGCCACCTTGCTGGTCAACCTTCTCGTCCCGCTCGCCGAGGCGCTCGACACCACGAACCTCACCTGGACCACGAGCACGTCGCCCGCCGGAGCCGCGCCGTGGGTCGGGCAGGTCGCCATCTCGCGCGACGGCACCGACGCGGGCCGCACCGGCGTCATCGGCGACAGCACGACCACGACGATGGGCACGACCTTGACCGGGCCGGGCACGCTCTATTTCTGGTGGAAAGTTTCCTCGCAAGGCAGCGGCGCCGACCGCCTGCGCTTTTACTTGAACGGCTCCGCGCAGGAAGACATCTCCGGCGAAGTGGACTGGACCTTCCGCACCCGGACCATCCCCAGCGGCGCGAACCAGATCGTGGAATGGCGTTACCAGAAAAATTCCAGCGGCCAGGCCGGGCAGGATCTGGGCTGGGTCGATCAAGTCCGCTACATCCCGAACAGCACGCCCACCCTGCCGTTCATCGCCGTGCAACCCACGAACCGCACCGTGGTCGTGCCCACCGGGACCGGCTTCAATACCTTGGCCGGCGGCTCCACGCCGCTCAGTTACCTCTGGCACCTCGACGGCGTGCCGCTCACCAACGGCAACGGCGTGGCCGGCGCGACCACGACGAACCTCACCCTCACCGGCGCGGCCGCCGCGCAGCCCGGCAGCTACACCGTCCACGTCAGCAACGCCGCCGGCACCACCCTCAGCGCGCCGGCCACGCTCACCGTCATCACCGCCCCCGTCCTCGTCACGCCGCCGGTGGACCGCTACGTCGTGGCCGGCTCCAACGTCGTCTTCAACGTCGGCGCGCTCGGCCAGGCCCCGCTCACCTACCACTGGATGCGAGACGGCACGAACCTGATCAACGGCGCGAAATACAGCGGCGTCACCACGTCCAACCTCACCCTCCTCAACGCGCAGGTCGCGGACCAAGGCATCTACTCCGTCACCGTCAGCAACGCCGCCGGCACCGCCAGCAGCCTGCAAGGCCAGGGCTTTCTCACCGTCTGGAACGCGGCCCGCAGCGGCGCGCTGGCGAACAGCCAGAACACCGTGCTCGAAGCCAACGTGACCGGCCCCGGCACCATTAAGTTCCAGTGGAAAGTTTCCTCGCAGACGAACAGCGACGCCTTCCTCTTCCTGCGCGGCGCGACCGAACTCGCGCGCCTCACCGGCGAAGTGGACTGGCAGCCGCAGACCTTCGCCATCCCGGCGGGCGCGCACACCTTGCGCTGGCAATACGTGAAAGACGCGGCGGGCAGCGCCGGGGCCGACGCCGGCTTCCTCGACCATGTGGAATATATTTCCGACACCGCCGTCGCGCCCCAAGTCACGGGCCAGCCGACGGGCCGCACCGTGACCTCCGGCAGCACCGTGGCCTTCGACGCGACCGTCACCGGCTCCCTGCCGCTCACCTACCAATGGTGGTTGAACGGCGTGCCGCTGCTCAACACCGCCAGCGTGGGCGGCGCGCAGACGCCGCGCCTCACGCTCTCCGGACTCACGCCCGGCCAGGCGGGCAATTACTCGCTGCACATCAGCAACGCGGCCGGCGTCGCCACCAGCTCGAACGCCGCGCTCGTCGTCAATGCACTTCCGGCGGGCAACGCCCCGGTCATCAGCACGCCGCCCACGAGTGGCCAGACGAGCGAGAATGCCTCCGTGACCTTCACCGTCGCCGCGACCGGCGCGGTCCCGCTCACCTATCAATGGTTCTTGAATGGCGCTCCGCTCGCGAATGTTTCGGGAGCCAGCCCGGTTAGCGGCGCGACCACTGCGAGCCTCAGTTTGAGCAACGTGCAAGCGGCGCAGGCGGGCAACTTCACCGTGCTCGTCAGCAACGCCGTGGGCACCGCCACCGCGCGCGCTTCGCTCTCCGTCCTCACACTCGGGGAAGCGGCGGGTGCCCCGTATATCGCCTTCGCCCAGGCCGGCAACGCCTCGTGGATCGCGCAGACCAGCGCCACCGCGCACGACGGCGTGGACGACGTCCGCTCCGGCGTGATCAACCACGGCGAGAATTCACGCCTGGAAACTTACGTCGAGGGACCGGGCACCGTGACCTTCTGGTGGAAAGTTTCCTGCGAAGCGAGCGACGACAATTTGCGCTTCTATATTGGCGCGCCCGAAATTGCCCGCATCTCCGGCGAAGTCGCGTGGGAGCAGAAATCTTACGCCGTCCCCGCCGGGACGCAGTTGCTCAAGTGGCGCTATGGCAAAGGCACGAGCGGCACGGCCGGCCAGGACGCGGGCTGGGTGGACGACATCACCTACACGCCGAGCACGATCAATGTTGCTCCGACCGTCACGAACCAGCCGGTGAGCCTCAGCCTCTTCGCGGGTCACACTGCCGTCTTCAACGCGGGCGTGGGCGGCTCAATGCCGATCAATTTCCAATGGCACTCGAACGGTCTGCCGGTCCTGAACGGCAACGGCGTGAGTGGCGCGCAAGGCCCGAAGCTGACCATTCTCAGCGCGCCGGTGCAGTCGGCGAATTACTCGCTGTTCGTCAGCAACGCCGCGGGCATGGCCACGAGCGCGGTCGTGACATTGAACGCCACGTCGGTTCTCTCCGCGCCGGTGATTTCTCTCCAGCCCACGAACCGCAGCGTGACCGAGGGCGAGTCCGCGAGCTTCAGCATTCTCGCCAGCGGCGCGCTGCCGCTCACGTATCAATGGCTGCTCAATGGCGTCCCGCTCGTGAACGGCGCGGGCGTGAGCGGCGCGACCACCAACACGCTTTCGCTCATCAACGTGCAGGCCGCGCACATCGGCACCTACTCGGTCGTCGTCAGCAACACCGCCGGCACCGCCGTCAGCAGCCCCGCGTCGCTCACGGTGCTCACGATGAGCGAAGTGGTGGGCGCTCCGTATTTGAACCTCGCCGTGATTGGCCAGCCGTGGCTCGTGCAGAACGGCTCGACCTACACGCCCGGCACGACCAATGGCGGTGCGCGCCTCATCGTCAGCGTGCCGGCGTCGATCACCGCCCAGCCCGCCGGGCAGTCGGTGGTGGAAGGCAACGACGCGACGTTCACCGTCGGCACGGCTGGTTCGCCGCCGCTCTTCCTGCAATGGCGTTTGAACGGCGTGGCACTCTTCGATGGCAATGGCATCACCGGGGCGAATTCCAACGCGCTCGTCATCAGCGGCGTGCAGCCGTTGGACGCGGGAAATTATTCCGTCACTGTCAGCAACGCGGTCGGCTTCGTCACCAGCACCAACGCTGCGCTCGCCGTGCTCACGCCGCCGAGCATCACCACGCCGCCCGCCGCGCTCACCGTCAATGAGGGCGCGCCCGCGAGTTTCTCCGTCGTCGCCGCCGGCACCGCGCCGCTCACTTACCAGTGGAAGCGGAACGGCACGAACATCGCCAATGGCGGCAGCGTCAGCGGCGCGACCACGGGCACGCTCACCTTGAACAACGCGCAGCCCTTGCAGGGCGGCCTCTACTCCGTGGCGATCAGCAACGCGGCGGGCGGCCTTGTCAGTTCGCCCGTCCAGTTCAGCATCATCGCCGCGCTCACGGTCGGCGAGGCGATGAATGCGCCGTATCTCACCTGGAGCACCGACCTCGGTGCGCCGTGGATCGTGCAGACGAACGTGACGCACGACGGCGAGGCGGCGGCGCAGAGCGGCACGATTGGCCATGGCGATTCGAGTTGGATTGAAACAGGCGTCGTCGGCCCCGGCACGATCCGCTTCTGGTGGAATGTTTCTTCGCAGACCAACGCCGATCATCTTACCTTCTCCGTCAACGGCTCGACATGGGCGCAGATTTCCGGCGTGACCGGCTGGCAGTATCTCTCCTTCTCCGTGCCGGGCGGCCCGGTGACGTTGCGCTGGACGTACCGCAAGGACGCGGGCGGGATCGCCGGCGCGGATCGCGGCTGGCTCGACGAGGTGGATTTTGTTCCCACGACCGGTCCGAGCGTGCCCGTGATCGTGCAGGAACCGGTCGGCGTGGAAGTGAACCCGGGCGAGGACGTGACGTTCTCGATTTCCGCACTCG
>JBBQYK010000120.1:0-12716 GCA_038208765.1 Verrucomicrobiota bacterium | reverse complement strand
GCGTTGCCCGGCAGGTCGGCTAGTGACTTGAGGATGAGTTTGGCTTTCATGGTTCCTTTCATTTCGAATGCGTGATCAATAGTTCGCGTAAGTAGTCAGGCCGACCGCCGCCATGCGCCAGGGCAGCGGCTGGTAAGCCCGAGCGTGCTGCAGCGCGTGCCCACACTCGTGGGCGGATACGCCTGGCGCCGCCGGCGATCAGCCAAATTTTTTTCCGTGGAGAACACGAGCCGCTTGTCAATCGGAGCGTAATGGTCGCCCAGCATTCCTTCCGCGTGCGTGATCTCCACGTCGCGAATGCCGGTGCGCCGGAGAATCTCCTCCGCGACCTCGCCGCCGGTCAGCCCGGAGCGCACCACGCCCTGGCTGTGGCGTCGATAGACCGACTTCACGCGCCACATCGCCCAGAGCGAGAGCGCCATCGTGCCGAGGAACAGAATCCAAATCACAACTCGTCTTTCTTCTTTGCCGCCGGGCTGGTGGTTCACTTTGAACCGCCACCCGGCTTTGACGTGACGAGCATCGGCGGGCGACGTGTCTGGGACTAATACGGCTTTCCGAATGGACTGTTAGGTTGTCCCGAAGCATCGTCCGCGCGCGATGGAATGGCTCAATTATCATCACCTGCGTTACTTCTGGACCGTGGCGAAGGAAGGCAGCCTCGCGCGCGCCGCCGGGAAACTGCACGTCTCGCAGCCGGCGATCTCGGAGCAGATTCGCGAACTGGAATCCGCGCTGGGCGAGAAACTTTTTCAGCGCGAGGGCCGCAACAACAAGCTGACCGACGCCGGGCAGATTGTGCTGGGTTTCGCCGAGGAGATTTTCACGCTCGGTGGCGAGATGATGAACGCCGTCCAGCAGCGCCCCGGGGCCAAGACGCTCCGCTTCCATGTGGGCGTGGTGGATTCCTTCCCCAAGCTGGTCACGAATGAAATCCTCAAACCCGTCTTCGCCCTGCCGCAGGCCGTGCATGTGATTTGCCGCGAAGGCAAGATGGAAGACCTGCTCGCGCAACTCGCCGCGCACCGGCTCGACCTCGTGCTCACGGACGAACCGCCGTCGAGCAGCACCAGCTTCAAGACCTTCAGCCATCCGCTTGGCGACACTGGCGCGACCATCTGCGCGGAGAAAAAACTCGCCGCGCGCCTCAAAAGAAATTTTCCCCAATCACTCCACGACGCCCCGGCGTTGCTGCCCGCCGAGAACACGCCATTCCGCCGCGCCATCGAAGCATGGTTTCGTGAACACCAAATACAGCCGCGCGTCGTCGCCGAGTTTGAAGACCTGGCCCTGATGAAAGTCATGGCGGCGGAAGGCCTTGGCTTCATCGCCGTGCCCACCGTCGCGCTCGACGAGGCGGTGAAACGCTACGGCTTCCAAATCATCCGCCACGCGGAAAGTTGCCGCATCCGCTTCCACGCCATCACCACCGAACGGCGCATCACCCATCCCGCCGCCACCGCCATCACCGCCCGCGCCAAGGCCGAGTCGGAGCAACTCCGGAGAACGTCCACCACCTCGCCTTCGTGAGCCTCCGCAAGACCAACCCGATGCAAGCCTATGAAGTCCTTGCGGACGGCCACCAATGCCCAGCCTCTGCGAAATGGGGCAGATGATGTTCACCAAATACGTCATCGTGGTGGACGACAACGTGGACGTGCACAACACCAGCGAATTCCCCATCAAGATGGATGCGGGGGTGAAGGCAAAGGTGGAAAAACTTATCGGAGGAGCTGCACGAGTCCGCAACGGTGGCCGCGAACAACCCCCCAAGGGAGTGTTCGTCACCCGGCGCGATTTTGATTTTGCATTCGCTCTCGCCAGTCAAGTGGGACGAGCCTAAAAGCTGGGGGGTATTCCATGAAGCCACCCCTCCGACCCGACGATGAAGTCCGACGCCTGGCGGCGCTGCGACGATTCCATTTGCTCGACACACTCCCTGAGCAGGCGCTCGATGATCTGACTGCGCTGGCGGCACACATCTGCGGCGCGCCCATTTCCTTAATTTCGCTGGTGGACGAGAAACGGCAGTGGTTCAAATCGAAGATTGGGCTGGCGGCCAGCGAGACGCCGCGCGACGTGTCTTTTTGCGCGCACGCCCTGCACCAAGCGGAGATCTTCATCGTGCCGGACGCGACCACGGACGATCGCTTTGCCGACAATCCACTCGTCACCGGCGATCCAGGCATCCGTTTTTATGCCGGAGCGCCGCTGTTGACGCCCGAAGGCCAAGCCTTGGGCACGCTCTGCGTCATTGACCGTGTGCCGCGGCAATTGACCGAGTTCCAGGAACAGGCGTTGCGCGTGTTAAGCCGGCAGGTGATGGCGCAACTGGAATTCCGCCGCCAGACGCGTGAATTGGCGGCGCGGGAGCGGCTGTTGCAAGGTATTTTCGATTCCGAGCCGGAATGCGTGAAGCTAGCCGGCCCGGATGGATCGCTGCGCATGATGAATCGCGCGGGCCTCCAGATGATCGAGGCGGATTCGTTCGAAGAGGTCGCGGGCCGTTCTATCTATTCGCTGATCGTGCCGGAGGATCGGGCGAAGTTCGAGGCGTTAAGCGCGCGGGTCTTTCGCGGGGAGTCAGGCACGGCAGAATTCCAAATCGTGGGAATGAAAGGTGCGAGGTGCTGGCTGGAAACGAACGCCACTCCCCTGCGCGACGAGCGAGGCGAAGTCACGGCCCTGTTGGGCATCGCGCGCGATGTGACCGAGCGCCGGCAGACCGAGGAGTCCTTACGGGAGTCGGAGCGGCGAATGAACACCCTGTTCAACGCCAGCCCGGCGGCCATTTGCGTGAACACCGTGGATGCGGGGCGCGTGATTGACATCAACGAGCAATTTATCCGGTTCACCGGGTTTGCGCGCGAGGAGTTGATTGGGCGGACAGTTTTTGATTTGAAGTTGTGGGCGGACCCGGAAACGCGCCAGCCCGTGATGAGTCGTTTGAAAACCGACGGGGCGGTGCGCGGCGTGGAAGCGCAGTTTCGACGGAAGAACGGCGAAGTGCGCGACGTGCTGGTTTCCTGCGAACTGGTCGAACTGACGGGCGAGAGCGCGCCGGTGACGATTTCGATGTTCCTGGACGTCACCGAGCGCAAGCGGACGGAAGCAACGCTGGCCAGCACGAGTGAGACACTTGCTGCTGTGACTGAAGCGCTCGCGGCTTATGTCGAGCGGGGAGATTGGAAGGCGGCGATGGGCCGGCTCTTGCGTTGCGCCATCGACCAGACGCAGAGCGAATACGGATTCATCGGCGTCGTCGTCGATTCCACCCTGCGCGTGCTGGCCCACGAAGGCATTGTCTGGGACAAAATCATCAACCGCGACTTTTACGAGCAGGCGCTGCGCAGTTACGAAAAGCTCGGTTACCTCGAGTTCACCAGCTTCAACAATCTTTTTGGCCGCGCCATCACCACGGGCCAGGTGGTGATCGCCAACATGCCGGATTCCGATCCGCGCTCGGGTGGACGGCCGAGCGGGCATCCGCCGATGCGCAGTTTTTTGGGCGTGCCGATTTTCGTCGGCGAGCAAGTCCAGGGCATGGTCGCCCTCGCCAATCGTCCCGGCGGGTATTCCGAGGATGAGCAGCGTCGCATCGAGACGCTCGTCCAACACGCGGGCGGACTTTGCCGGAGCTACCGGCAGCGCGAGGCCGAAATCGTATTGGAACAGGAGCGGGCGAAAGTGGAGGCGGCACTGGCGAAGGCCGAAGGAAACCGGCGCGCCGTCTGGCAGTCGTCGATCGACGCCATCATTGCGATGGATGAGTCAGGCAACATTACGGATTTCAATCCGGCGGCCGAAAAGACTTTCGGCTACCGGGCTGCGGACGTCATCGGGCAATCGTTGGCCGACAAGATTATTCCGACCGCGTTGCGCGATGGGCATCGGCGCGGGATGGCGCGATTTCTCGCCACGGGACAGGGCGCGATCATGGGCCGGAGCGTCGAACTTTCGGCCCTGCGCTCCGACGGCACGGAATTCCCCATGGAACTGACTGTGGTCAATGTGACCAGAGCTGACCGTCCCACATTTCTCGGCACGGTGCGGGACATCACCGAGCGTAAACGGGCGGAGGAAGCTTTGCGCGCCAGCGAGGCCAACATGGCCGCCGCGCAGCGCATCTCTCATTTCGGCAGTTGGGAACTTGATCTGGCGAATCGGGATTACAGCAGCGCCATCGCGTTGCGCTGGTCCGACGAAATGTTCCGCATCGCGGGTTATGAACCCGGTGGGGTTCAGATCACCCGTGAGTTATTCTTTGGCATCGTCCATCCCGAGGATCGTGAGCCGGTCCGGCAGGCCGTGGCGAAGGCGATCCAGGAGCGCGGAACGTATTCCATCGTCCATCGGTTCATCATGCCGGACGGCGCAGTGCGCCGGGTCCAACAGGCGGCGCAAATCATCTTCGATGAACAGACCGGCCAACCCTTGAAAATGGTGGGCACCACGCACGACATCACCGAACGCGAGCGCGGCGAGCGCCAGTTGGCCGCCCTAGTCACGCTCGGGCGACGACTCGGCGGCGCGGCCACTGCGGTGGAAGCGGCGCGGATCATCGTGGAGACAGCGGATGACTTGTTTGGATGGGACTCCTGCTGGCTGCACCTTTACGACAAGGTCACGGATCGCTTCAGCTCCGTTCTGAACATGGACGTCGTGGACGGGCGCCGCGAGGACGTGCCGTCAACCTATGCGGATCAGCCGCCTTCGCCCTTCGCCCGCCGCGCCATCAGTGAAGGTCCGCAATTAATCCTGCACGAGCGTCCAGCCGTCGGTGTGTCAGACCGCATTCCGTTCGGCGACACGGCCCGTCCGTCGGCCTCCGTCATGATTGTTCCGGTGCGGCACGGTGAGGAATTAATCGCGGTGCTGTCGATCCAGAGCTACACCGTCAACGCCTATCGGCAGGAGAACCTCGTGGCCCTGGAGGCTATGGCTGACCAATGCGGCGGCGCGCTGGTCCAGATACGCGCCCGCGAAGCCCTCCGCGAGTCCGAGGATCGTTTCCGTCAGGTGGTCGAAAGCATCCACGAAGTTTTCTGGGTCACTGACCCCACCAAGAACGAGATCCTCTACCTCAGTCCCGCCTACGAGAGCATTTGGGGACGCACCTGCGCCAGTCTCTACGCCTCGCCGCGCGCCTGGCTGGAAGCCATTCATCCTGACGATAGGTCGCGCATCGCGCAGGCGGCGGAAACCAAACAGGTGCGTGGTGATTACGATGAGATTTACCGCATCCTGCGGCCGGACGGTTCGGTGCGCTGGATTCGTGACCGCGCGTTTCCGGTGCGGAACGAGGCCGGCGAAATTCACCGCGTCGTGGGCACGGCCGAGGACATCACGGGGCGGAAAAACGCGGAAAGCCTCGCCCTGCGCTCACAACGGCTGGAATCCATCGGCACGCTGGCTGGCGGCGTGGCGCACGACCTCAACAATGCGCTCGCCCCCATCATGATGGGCGTGGAATTGCTCCGGATGCAGTATCCCCAGGAGTCGCAAATCCTGGATATGTTTCAGTCCAGCGCCAAGCGGGGCGCGGACATGGTGCGGCAATTGTTGAGTTTTGCCAAAGGCGCGGAGGGTGAGCGCGTCGCTCTCCAGCCCACCCGTCTGATCCGGGACTTGGAGAAGATGATGAAGGGCAGCTTTCCCAAGAACATTCAACTGGTGATCCGATGCGACCCGAAACTTCCGATGATTTTGGGCGACGCCACACAGTTGGACCAGGTTCTCCTGAACCTGTGTGTCAACGCCCGCGATGCCATGCCCCACGGCGGCACGCTCACCTTGGAGGGACAGCGTGTGGAAGTGGACGCGGCCTTCGCCAGTTCCATCCCGGAGGCCATGCCCGGCAATTACGTGGTGGTGCGGGTGCGCGATACCGGCACGGGCATCCCGCCCGAAATCATTGACCGCATTTTTGATCCGTTCTTCACCACCAAAGGCCCGGACCAGGGCACGGGGCTTGGCCTCTCCACGGTGATGGGCATTGTGAAGGGCCACGGCGGATTCCTGCAGGTCTCTTCGCAACCCGACCAAGGCTCGACCTTCGCCGCCTATCTGCCCGCCGAGAGTGTTGGAGACAGCACCGAGGATACGACCAAACCGGCGCAGGCCTTTCGCGGGCAAGGGGAACTGATCCTGTTTGTGGATGACGAAGCGGCCGTGCGCGAGACGGCGCGCGCCGTGCTGCAGCGGCTGAACTTCAGGGTGGTGACGGCCACCGACGGGCTGAATGGCGTGATGCAATTGGCCGAACACCGGACCGAGTTGCGCGCCATCGTCACCGACTTGCACATGCCGCACATGGACGGCCTGAATTTTGTCCGTTCACTCCGGCGCATGCTGCCGGACATCCCCATCGTGGTGGCCAGCGGGCGCATGGACGTCCTGATGGCGGAGGAGTTCAAGACTTTGGGCGTGACCAGCCGCCTCGACAAACCGTTCACCGAGGGTCAACTGGCGGAGGCGTTGGAAAAACTTCTCGCGCCGAAATGAGCGGGCGGCACGAAGGCATTTTTACGGGAGTTGAATGGGAAAAGTTTTGCCTAGGTTAAGAATTTTTTGATCACCGTCGGCTTCGTCATCGAAGGCTGCGTAGATCCGCGCGAGCCGCTACGCCAACAACAAACCGCAACGCGTCTGTCCGCCGAAGCGTTGACGAAGTAGGAACAGCCTCTTCACCAAAGGCCCGTCCGACGTGCTCGACCACGCCACCAGCGAAATCGCCAGCGGCAGCAACTCGGCATTGACGCGACCAAGAAACTCCCCGGCGAAGGTTTCAAACACCCCTGGCCACCGCTCATCAAGATGGATGCGGCGGTGAAGGGAAGGTGGAAAAAGATTCTCAACTTGTAGCATTCACCAGCAGGGAGGCCCAAAACGACGGCGACCGGACCACGACGAATATTTGTCGCATTTGCAACAGATATTTGCACAGGGCTATTCGGGTTTGAACGTGCGCGGTTGCCGGCTGGCGCCCACGGGACAAAACAACCAGCGCGAACGGCCGCGACGCTCCTTGCGCGACAAAGGCTTCGGCTTCTACGCAAAACTTTGTGGCCTATGCGACAAAGTTTTGTGGTGCCTGTTCACCAACCAGAAGGCGGTTCAACCCGGCTTGTTGAAAACGCGATGGGCCACGCGGTCGCCTTTCTTCCGATCCTGCCAGCCGGCGCGCTTTTCGGCTTCGCGGAGGTGGCTGATCTCGAGTTGAAGTTTGACGAAGCTGTCGTAGCGCTCGCGCGGGAGCTTGGCGGCGGCGAGCGCGGCGAGCACGGCGCAGTCTTTCTCTTTCGTGTGCGTGCAATCGCGGAAATGACAGCCGGCCGCGAGGGCTTCGATTTCGGGAAAGGTTTCCTTCGCACCTTCACCGGCCGCCCAGATGTGGAACTCCCGCATGCCCGGCGTATCAATGACCACGCCGCCCTTCGGCAGAAAAATCATTTCACGCCAAGAGGTCGCGTGCCGGCCTTTGGCATCATTCTCCCTGACTTCCAGAGTCGCCTGAATGTCCTCGCCGTACAGCCGGTTGATGAGGCTCGATTTGCCGACGCCGGACGTGCCGATGAACACCACGGTGTCACCAGGTTTGATCAAGGCCGCCAATTTCTTCACCCCGCGCCCGGTGAGCGCGCAAGCGGCCAACACCTGGGCGTGGCCCGCCACTTGCGTGGCCTCGGCGAGCTTCGCGTCGAGGTCGTTGCACAAATCAATCTTGTTGAGAATGACCACCGGGCGCGCGCCGCTGTCGTGCGCCATGACGAGCATCCGCTCCAACCGCGCTACGTTGTAACCCGCGTCGGCGGCGGTCACGAGAAACACCGTTTCGATGTTTGTGGCGAGGATTTGTTCCGCAGTGTCGCGACCGGTCATCTTGCGAGTGATCTGGGTGCGGCGCGGCAGGATGGCGTGGATGGTCGCCTTCTCTTCGTTGGGCACGAGCTTCACGGCGACCCAATCCCCGACCTTGGGGAGAACGGAATGATCCCGGCGCGATTCGTGGATGAATTTGCCGGTGACTTGCGCAGAAAGTTCCGCATCTGCGGTCCAGACGCGGTAGAAGTGTTTATCTTCCACCGCGACGCGCGCCGGGACGAGTCCCTTGGCGAGGTGCGGCGCGAACTGCTCATCGCGCTCCCCATTCCAGCCTAGCTTGGTCAACTCCATAAGTGGCGGTTGGATTGGATCACTGCGTCAACAGTCGGGATTTTCGTCGTTCATAAAAATGCCTCGCTCAATTTTCACGCGCCCGGCAGCGGCAGGATTTCCAGCCCGTATTTCCTATTTCAATCACGCGCGGAATGTCCTGCTGTTGCCGCGAAGTGAGCGCGTCAATTTCATCGCCACGAGTGCGTCGAAAAAGCCCGCGATGCCGCGCGGGTGCAGCTTCAATTCCGCGCCGAGTTTCGCGCCGGTGAGCGAGCTTGGTGAACACGCCGAACTCGACGGCGGTAAGCAGAACCTTCGACGACCAGGATGAAAAAGCGGTTTGCAGGATAGCCGAGGGATTAAGTGCTGGCATAGACATGCCCGAATTGTGGTAGCGCGTGATTTCACCAGCAAGTCGCATTGTTCATCCATGTGCCGCTCCGCCACACCTTCCTAGGCCCAACACGAGAGCAGCATCACCCAAGGCCCTTCCGACGTGCTCGACCACGCGACGAATCCGCGCCTACGGGACCAGCGGCGGCAAACTCGGCATTGCCATGAAGAAGAAATCGCCGGGCAAGGCTTTGCGCGGCAAAAAGAATTCGGTTCGAACCGCGTCACCGCGCGACGCGGCAAGCCGGCGTGAAAAAGTTTCTCCAGCAATTCAAGCCCCGGTTCTAGATGGAGGAAATTACCCAAGGGCTACCGGCTCTTCGGCGAACAGTCGGAGGGTGTCCTCAAAGTCGCGATCAAAGCGTAGGAGATAGAACCGTTCCCGCCGAGTAACGCTGTTGAACCATCGGCCATGGTCCAGTTTGAAAATGGCGTGTCGTTCAACTCCGTGGCGCGTCTGGGCGGCGCATCCTTGCGCGTCGCAGGCGTGACGTTCGTGGTGCTGGAATTCAAAAAATGGCTGCGCTACGGTCGCGGTCGTGGCGACCACGCGAGGCCGGAGTGAAACGAACGGATTGTAAATGCTATGAAAACCAAACCCGCCAACACGTCCGAACCCCGCCGCATTCTGGTGCCGGTGGATTTTTCCAAAGCATCGCTCGACGCGTTGCAACACGCCCTCGCCCTCGCGCAGCGGTATGACGCACAACTGACCCTTCTCCATGTCCTCAAGCCTTTGCACCCGGAGATGTTGATTGATGTCACCGAGACTCAACACGCAGTCCGTGCGGCGGCGCATCAAAGTCTGACTAAGTTGTGGGAAGCCACGAAGCGGACCTGGCCGCGCACCGGACGCGAACTGCGCGAGGGCCATCCGGTCACCACGATCACGGCCCTGGCCAAACGCACCAACGCCGAGCTCAACGTGATGGGAACGCTCGGCCACGCCGGTCTGAAACGCGTGCTGCTGGGCAGCGTGGCGGAAAGCGTGGTGCGCCACGCGCCTTGTCCCGTGCTGGTGGTGCGTTGACCTGACCGCGCCCATGCTGAAAGATATTTTATTCCTGTTCGCCGGGCTGGTTCTCATCGTGAAAGGCGGCGAGATCTTCGTCGCCGCCGCCCTGCGCATCGCGGAGTTCCTGCGGATGCCGCGCGTCGTCGTCGGTTCCACCCTGGTGAGCCTGGCCACGACCTGCCCGGAAATGGCCGTGGCGGTCATGTCGGGCCTGCGTGGCGAATCGGGCCTGGCCGTGGGCAATGCCGTCGGCTCGGTCATGTGCAACATCGGCCTCGTCCTTGGCGCCACCGTCGCGCTCAAAAGCGTGGACATTCAGTGGCGCTCGCTCGCCCTGCCACTCGGCGTGATGTTCGCCGCCGGCGTCGCGCTGTTGTTGATGACCTTCAATCTCGAACTCTCGCGTGGACAGGGCGTGTTTCTTCTCGCCTTGGGCAGCGGTTACTTCGCGTGGGATTTCATCCGTGCCTGGCGTGACCGCAAGCCGGTCGAGATCGCCGAAGCCACCGCCGTGAAGAAGGAAATCACCGCCACGCGCTGGGCCTGGCTGCGGACCAGGCCCGGCACCACCGTGCAGTTTGTTCTGGGCGCGGGCGTGGTGGTGTTGGGCAGCGGCCTGCTCGTGGATGGCGCGGTGAACGTCGCCGCCGTGCTCGGGGTGCCCGCCATCGTCATCGGCCTGACGGTCATCGCGGTCGGCACCTCGCTACCGGAGTTCATCACGGCCATCACTTCCGCGCGCCAGTCCGTTTCCGATCTCGCCGTCGGCAACGTCCTCGGCGCGAACATCGCCAACCTCACGCTCGTCGTCGGTGTCGCCGCGGTGATGGGCGGCGTGCGGATGGACCGCGTCACGCAACTCTTTAATTTTCCCGCCATGCTCGGCATGATGATTCTGCTCGTGTGGATGCTGCGCACCGACAAACGCCTGAGCCGTCGCGAAGGCATCGGCTTGCTGGCTGCGTATGCCCTCTACCTCGCCTGCCTCGTGGTGCTCATGCCGCGCGGCGGCGGGCAATGAGATTGTTGAACCATAACCATGACTATGACCATGACACCTGTTGAACTGCTCGCCACGGTGCTGTTCGGACTGGCCGTGCTGCACACCTTCTGCGTGAAGCGCTTCGCCCATTGGGCGCATCATTATCCACCCGGTTCGATCAAGGAAAACGTGCTGCATTTCCTCGCGGAGACCGAGGTGGTGTTCGGACTGTGGGCGGCGGCGCTGTTTCTCGGCATCGCGGCGTTGAAGGGTTCGGTGCACGACGCGGTCGTTTACATCGAGGGCCTCAATTTCACTGAACCGAAATTTGTCCTCGTCGTCATGGTCGTGGCCGCCACCCGCCCGGTGGTCGTCCTGGCCGAGAAATTCATCTCACTGTCGGCCCGGCTCATTCCCGCGCGCGAAGGCGTGGCGTTCTACATCGCGGCGCTGTTCCTCGGTCCGCTGCTGGGATCGTTCATCACCGAACCGGCGGCGATGACGCTACTGGCGCTCGTGCTCAAGCGCCGTTACTTCGACCGCGGGATCAGCCGGAAACTCGCCTACGCCACGCTGGGGCTGCTGTTTGTCAACGTGTCCATCGGCGGCACGCTCACGCATTTCGCCGCGCCGCCGGTGTTGATGGTCGCGGCCAAGTGGAACTGGGACATGGCGTTCATGTTCCAGACTTTCGGCTGGCGGGCCGCCGCGGCGTGCGCCGTTTCGACCGCGCTTTTGGCTGGAATTTTCTGGAAGGAACTCAGCGCGCTGAAGGTGGAGCCGAACGAGAGCCGGCCGATTCCCGCGTGGCTGACGGTTGCGCACCTGGTCTTCCTCGGACTGATCGTGGGCTTCGCGCATTACCCGGACGTGTTCTTCGGCATCCTCATGCTGTTCCTCGGCCTGGTGACGGCCACGCGCGAGCATCAAGATGCTCTCAAGCTGCGCGAAGGTTTGCTGGTGGGCTTCTTCCTCGCGGGCCTGGTCACGCTCGGTTCGCTTCAGGCCTATTGGCTCAAGCCGCTCATCACGAGCCTCAATGGCAGCGCCCTGTTTTATGGTGCCATCGGTCTCACCGCTCTCACCGACAATGCCGCGCTGACCTATCTCGGCTCGCTGGTCGAAGGTCTCTCCGACGAACTCAAATATGCGCTCGTAGCCGGTGCGGTCACGGGCGGCGGGCTGACGGTGATCGCCAACGCGCCCAATCCGGCCGGCGTCGGCATCCTGCAAGACGCGAAGGTGTTCGAGGGCGAAGGCATCAGCCCGCTCGGCCTCTTCCTCGGCGCGTTGCCGCCCACGGCGGTGGCGATCGTGTTCTTCTGGCTGCTGCATTGAACCTCGCCTCGCCCGCGACTCGCTGCCACATGCCTGACAATCCTGCATCACCAACGGAACGCCGCCCGCGCGCGCCGGGGCGCGGCGCGCGCCTCATGCTGGTGGCGATGGCGGTCGTCGGCGCTTGGCTCAGGCGCGCTTCGGAGCTGTTCAACATCCCCGTGAGTTGCATTGCACAGCCAGTTTCCCTGTAGCTTCATCGAACCATCAGACGGAATGGACTTGCGATGAACGACTCCGCACCAAAAGCCTGGCATCATGTCCACTCCGCTGATTCCCGAAGTAAACATTTCGGAATTTTGCTATGCGCGTTTTTTCAGTTCGACTGGCATCAAGCTCATCTTTCTCAAAATCGCGCCGCGTCGCCGCACCGGCCACCAATCGTAAAGGTTAATTTCCATTGGTTTCCGTAACGCCACCCAACCTGCGATCAACAAACTTTCGCGCACCAATCCATGCAGCGCACTTCTCCGGGTTTGTTGGGCCTAGCAGGGCGGCGGAAGTTCAAGACGAGTTGCTTTTGGCCATTCTGTTCCGCGCTGCTGATTTGAATCGGACGACCGTTGGTCGCGCCAGCGGATCGGTTCCGAAGGCATACTCGGCGACATTCAAAACGCCATCTTCATCCGCGTCAGCGTCGGGCGTGGATGAATTTGGATTTGGAAATGAACAAGGCTTCGGAGTGGCGATTCTCACGGCAGCAAGACCACTTGATAATAGCGGCGTGGTTGACCGGCGGTGCCATTGTCGATAATTGAAATGTTGGTTCCCGTGCCGACAATGTTTGTTTGCAACGGTGTCCAGACGGCATTCGCGGCGAGGTTGTCCACG
>JBBQYK010000119.1:0-12730 GCA_038208765.1 Verrucomicrobiota bacterium | reverse complement strand
CTGCTGCAAGCATTGCAGCTCTGGATTGGGAGCGGAGCGACCACCGCACAAGCTCGGAGCGGCTCCGCCGGGATCCAGAGCGGCAATGCTTGCCGCAGTCCCAGAGCCTTCGGCATTCCCCACAGCGATGACCAACCTCGCCCCACTTGATTCCATCCAGGGCGAGCAGCTCACGCATGAGCAGAGCGCCTATCTCGTCGGCTTTTTCTCCGGGCTGCGCGAGCGCGGGCTGACCTTTGGCAACATCGCGCCGAACCCGGTCACGCAAGCGGCGGCGTCGGCGGATTTAATTTTCGAGGAGCGCGTAAAGCACGAGCTGCATCCGCTCGACTCGTATCCGCTCCTGCTCGAACACGCGGCAGCAAACAAAGCGCCGGACAAGGAAAATATTTACCGCTTCAAGTGGCACGGCCTGTTCTACCTCACGCCCGCCAGCGAGATGTTCATGTGCCGGCTGAAAATTCCCGGCGGCGTGCTCAAGACGTTTCAGTTGCGCGAGGTCGCGAAGGTGTCGCAGGAGTTGACCAGCGGCTACGTGCAGATCACGACGCGAGCAAATCTCCAGTTGCGCCTCATCGAGCCAAAGAACGCGCCGGAGTTTTTGCGCCGCATCCAGTCCGTGGGCCTGAGCAGCAAGGGCGCGGGCGCGGACAACATCCGCAACATCACGGCGAATCCTACGGCGGGCATCGATCCGCACGAACTGATCGACACGCTGCCGCTCTGCCAGGAACTCGCGCAACTCATCAACCACGACCGCGCGCTGCACGATTTGCCGCGCAAGTTCAACATCGCGCTCGACGGCGGCGGACTCATCGGCACGGTTGAAGACACGAACGACATTGGGCTGAAGGCGGTGAAGTTCGACCAACCACAAAGGCACAGAGACACAGAGATGCCAGCGGGAGTTTATTTCCGCATGAAGGCGGGTGGCGCAACGGGCCATCAGACGTTCGCGCGCGACATGGGCGTGCTGGTTAAGCCCGAGGAAGCGGTGAAGGTGATTCTCGCCGCGACACGCGTTTACATCGCAAACGGGAATCGCGGTGACCGCAAAAAAGCGCGGCTCAAGCATCTGCTCGACCAGTGGACGCTGGAGCAATACCTGGCGGAGATTGAGAAGATGCTTGGCTACAAACTGTTGCGCGCGCCAGTGGCGCAGCCGGAACAAGCTAGAGCTTGGACTCCAACGGCTCACTCCCACGTCGGCGTGTTCGCGCAGAAGCAGCAGGGGCTGAACTACATCGGCGTCACGATTCCTGTCGGGCAGTTCACGCCGAAGCAAATGATTCGCCTCGCGGAGATCGCCGACCTCTATGGTTCCGGCGAAGTGCGGCTCACCGTCTGGCAGAATCTCATCATCCCGAACATTCCCGACGCTTACGTCGAGACGGTGAAGAAGGCGGTGAAGAAGGCGGGCTTCGACTGGAAGCAATCGAACATCCGCAGCGGACTCATCGCCTGCACGGGGAATTCCTACTGCAAGTTCGCCGCGTCGAACACCAAGGCGCACGCGCTCGAACTGGCAGATTATCTGGAGAAGAAACTGGAACTCGATCAGCCGCTCAACATCCATCTCACCGGCTGCCCGAATTCCTGCGCGCAGCATTACATGGGCGACATCGGGTTGCTCGGCACGAAGGTGAAAGTCTCCGGCGAAACGCTGGAGGGTTATCACGTCACTGTCGGTGGCGGCTTCGGTGAGAACCAAGCGGTGGGCCGGCAGGTCTTCAGTGGTGTGTCTTTCGAGCAGTTGAAACCGACGCTGGAAAAAATGCTCACGATCTATCTCAAACGCCGGAACGCCGGGGAGACTTTCCAGCAGTTCACCAAACGCCACGACTTGAACGCGCTGCAAACAATCTTCAGCGGCGAATAGGAGTCGCGGACAGCCATGTCTGCGCGAACATCAACATGGGAAGGAACACGGGACATGGCTGTCCCGCGCTCCTGTCCCGCTCACGGCTTCAACACAATCTTCCCCGCCAGCGTCCCCTGCTTCCCAATCGTGTTCTCCTCCTGCAAACGATGCGCTTCCGCCGTCTGCGACAGCGACAGCACGCGATCGATGCGCGCGCGCAGCTTGCCTTCCGCGAGCCAGCGATTGATTTGCTCCGCGCACACGCGCTGTTCGTCGGCGGGCGCGTTGAACATCGCGAAGCCGTGCAGCGCGCAGTCCTTCACGTAAAACGGACCGACGGGAAACACCGGCTTCGCCTCCCGCCCGGCCATCATCACCATGCGGCCGCGCATGGCGAGCAGCGGCACGGTGCGCTCGAAGTTCGGCTCGCGCAGCGTCTCCCACCACACGTTCACACCGTTCGGCGCGAACTCGCGAACCTTTGCGTCCACATCATCGGTCTTGTAGTTGAGTGCCAAATCCGCGCCGAGTTTGCCGCACTCGGCGACCTTCTCATCGCTGCCCGCCGTGGTGATGACGCGCGCGCCCAACGCCTTCGCCATCTGCACCACGACCGAGCCGACGCCGCCGGTGCCGCCATTGACGAACAGAATTTCTCCCGCGCGAAGTTGCGCGCGATTCACCAAACCCAGTGCCGCCGTGATGCTGACCAGCGCCAGCGCCGCCACCTCTTCATCGGCGATGTTGATGGGCGTGGGGTAAAGCCACTGCTCATCCACCGCCGCGAACTCCGCGAACGTTCCCTGGCGTCCGAGCAAACCTTGATTGCTGCCCCACACGCGGTCACCGCGTTTGAAGCGCGTCACGTCCGCGTCAATGTCTTCAACCACGCCCGCCAAATCGCAGCCCACGATGAACGGCTGCGGCAAAGTCCATTTGATCAGGCCGCCCCGGATGTAGGTGTCGATGGGATTCACCGACACCGCTCCGACACGGACGAGGACTTGATTGGGGCCGGGAGTTGGTTTCGGCACTTCGCCAAACTGAATCGAATCAGGCGGACCAGGTTGAGTGATGAATGCAGCTTTCATGGACGGAGTGTGAACAGAGCAACGGAGCGACGCACGGCGAAAGTCGTCGGGGAGCGCGAAAGGGCGCGGTGCCCCCACCGCGCCCTACCTTGAAGCGTCCGCCAATTCATCACTTGGTTGAACACTGATGCGCGCAAATCTTGCGGCCAGCACGGGCAGCACAAGCAAGTTCAGAATGGTCGAAGTCACCAACCCGCCGAGAATCACCATCGCCATTGGGCCTTCGATTTCGCCACCCGCACTGCCCGCACCCAGCGCCAGAGGCAGCAGACCGAGGCCGGTCACGAGCGCCGTCATCAGGATCGGCACGAGCCGCTCACTCGCGCCGCGCAGCGCGGTGTCGAGGTTCCACGCGCAGCCTTCGTGGCGGACGAGATGCTCGAAGTGCGACATCATCATGATGCTGTTGCGCATCGAGATTCCGAAGAGCGTGACGAAGCCGATGAGCGAACCGACCGAGAGCAAACCGCCGCCGGCAAAAACCGCGAGCACCCCGCCGACGAGCGCGAACGGCAGGTTGGCCAGCACGAGCAGGAGATGGCGCGGGCTGCGGAAGACCACGCCCAGCAGCAACAGAATGCCCAACCCGGCCAGCGCGGAATGAACGAGCAGGTCGCGCCGCGCACCGCGTTGCGCTTCGGCGGAGCCGGCGTAAACCGGGAGAATGTCCGGCGGCAACTTTGCTTCCGCCGCGATGCGCCTTTTCAGTTCAGCCATGAAGCTCGCAGTGTCTCGGCCCACAACATTGCACGTCACCTGCTGCCGCCGCTGGGATGCTTCATGGACGATGGCGCTGCGGCCTTCGGCGAGAAACACGTCGGCCACTTCGCGCAAGGGCACGCGCACCCCGGCGGCGTTCGCGAGCATCAAGCCGCCGATTTTCTCCGGGTCGGCGTGTTGTTGGCGCGGCAACACCACCATCACATCGCTGACCTGTTCCGCATGGAAGACCTGTCCGACTTCGACGCCTTGAAACGCCGCTTCAATGATTTCCAACGCCGTCTCCGGCGCGAGTCCATAGGCGCTCAGTCGTTCGGGTTTCAGGCGCACGACCAATTCCGGCGCGCCGGGCTGCGATTCGACCGAGACATCCGCAGCACCCCGCACGCGGGTCATCACGCGGCGCACTTCGCCCGCGGCGCGATCCAGAGCCTCCAGGTCGTGGCCTTGCAGCTTCACCACCACTTCAGCGGTCGCGCCGGAAAGCGTTTCCTCCATTCGCTCCACGAGAAACGGCATCACTTTGAAACTCAGTCCGGGAAATTGCAGGAGCGGTTTGCGAATCTCGCTCATGAATTGCTCGGCCTCCTCGCCGCCCATCTCGGCCAGTTCGGTGTGCATCTCGCCGTAGTGCGGGCCAAAGGTGTCCTCACCGATCTCGGCGCGCCCGATTTGATGCCCGATGGAAACGATGCGCTTGTCTTTCAGCAATTCGGCCGTCACGCGCTTGCCCATCTCGACGGAATGTTCCAGTGAAGTTCCCGGCACCGCCGCGACGTGAATGACCAGATGCCCTTCGCGGAACTCCGGCAAAAATTCTCCGCCGAAGAATGGAATCGTGGCGCACGCCGCGAGAATCAAAACCAACACCAGGCCCATCGTGAAGCGCGGCGTGGCGGACACGCGCGTGAGCAACCCGCGATGCCAACGCTTCACGCGCGCGAGGTAGCCCGGCTCTTCATGCGGCTTCGCACGAGAGAGCAACGCGAAACAGAGCGCGGGCGTGACCGTGAGCGCGACCACCAGCGACGCGAAGGTCGCGATCAAAAAGCTCACCGCGAGCGGCCCGAAGAGCCGGCCCGCGATGCCGCCCATCGTCAGCACCGGCACGAACACGAGCGCCACGATGAACGTGGCGTAAACAATCGCGTGGCGCACTTCCAGCGACGCTTCGAGCACGACGCGCCAGACCGGACGCGGGTTGGGTCGCGCGATGTTTTCGCGCAGCCGCCGCAAAATGTTTTCCACGTCAATGATGGCATCATCCACGACCACACCGATGGCGATGGCAAAGCCGCCGAGCGTAATCGTGTTCAGGGAAACGCCGAACTGATCGAGCACGATGACGGCGGCCAGCAGCGACAGCGGAATGCTGACGAAGGAGATCAGCGCGGTGCGCCAGTCGAGGAGAAATACCCAGAGCACCACGAACACGAGCGCGCCACCGAGCAGCAGCGCGCGGCTGATGTGCCGCAGCGATCGCTCGACGAACGTCGCGGGCCGGAACAGCCGCGCGTGCAGTTCGATGCCCTGCTCTTTCAGCAGCGGCCCGAATTCGCGCAGCGCCTGTTCGAGACCGGCGGTGACTTCCAGCGTGTTCGCGCCATAGGCACCGTGCGCGGCGACGATCACGCCGCTCACGCCGTTTATTTGCGCGTCGCCAAACTTTGGTTCCACGCCGTCACCCACGTTCGCCACGTCGCGCAACCGCACCGCGACGCCTTTGTTCCAGGCGACGACGGTCTGGCCGAGTGGCGCGGCGGTGACGGCCTGGCCTTCGGTGCGAACGAGGACCCGCTGGTTTCGGTTTTCGACAAAGCCCGTGCCGTGAATCGCGAGCGCCGTGCGCGCCGCGCCGAGCACGTCGTTGAGCGTCACGCCGAGCACGAGCAACTTCTCCGGCTGCACTTCGATTTGAAGCTGGCGCACTTCGCCGCCGTAAACATCGATCCGCGCCACCCCCGGCACGGCAAGCAGGCGCGGGCGCAGCGTCCAGTCCGCCAGCGTGCGCAGTTCCATCGGCGTGCGCGCCGCCGAGGTCAGGCCGATGTTCAACGTGTGGCTGGTGCTCGAAGTGAGCGGCCCCATGCGCGGCGCGCGGACGCCCGCCGGCAAACGGCCCGCGACTTCCGAGAGCCGCTCGGCGACGAGCTGGCGCACGCGAAAAATGTCGGCGCGTTCCTCGAAGGTGATCGTGATGGCGCTCAGGCCCTGGATCGATTCACTGCGCAACGTGGCCAGTTGCGGCGCGCCGTTGAGCGCGAGTTCGAGCGGGCGTGTGACGAGCAGTTCAACCTGCTCCGGTGAAAGGCCGGGCGCTTCCGTTTGAATCACCACCATCGGCGGCGCGAACTCGGGAAAGACATCGAGCCTCGTCCGTGCGGCGACCCAACAGCCGTAAGCGATGACCGCGCACGCCAGCGCGATGACCATGCCGCGGAAGCGCAGTGAATGAAGAACGAGCCAGTTCAGCATCTCAGTCCTTCATCTGGATGCCGCCCTTGAGTTCTTCGGAGAGCAGCGATTGCGCGCCGGCGATGACGACTGGCTCCGTCCATTCGCCATTCAAGAGCCAGCCATCGGGATGCTCGAATTCGAGCGAGACGGACCGCCGCGCGAAGGTGTCCGCGCCGGTTTTCGTGTATGTCCACGCGACGCCCAGATGGCGCACGATGGCATCGCGCGGCATAACGACTCCGTTCGTGCCACCGCCCGTCGCGACGCGCGCGATGAGAGTTGAGCCGGGCGTGAATTGCGCGGCGTTGGTGGTGACAAGACAAAGAAATGAGTGGCCGGGAACAACGCTGTCGGTCGTCGGGGCGGGACCGAGGACTTCTGCGACGATCCTGGTCGCGGCAAAGCCGGCGCTGAGAGCGACGTGTTGCGGAAGCACGGACGTGCGCTCGGTCAACGGCAAGTCCACCCGCACGAGTGCTGCTTCGCGCCGGAGCAATGCGTTGGCAAGATCGGCGATGTTCTCATTGGTCGCGAGTTGCATGCCCCAACCGGTGAACAGCGATTGGCGCGCGCTGACCGTGGCAAGTTGTTGCTGCTTCATCGCGGCCTCGGCCAGTTCCACGGCGCTGGCGGCGGCGTTTTGTCCGCTGTCGAAGAGTTTCTTCTTCCGCTCGAAGTCGGCCTTCGCCGCCGCGCTGGCGATTTCCGCAGAGCGCAATTGGTTCAACGTGGAAGTCAGTCCGGCGGTATCCAGCACCCGCGCGGGAGCCGTGACTTCCGGCACAAACGAACCGGCTTGTAGATTCGTGGTGATAATCCCCAGCCGCGCTTGCGTGGCGGCATCGAAGCGCAGCACCACGTCGCCGTTCGGGCCGCGCTCGACACGCGAGGGCGCAAGCACCGGTGCTTCGGCTTGCGCTTCGGCATCACGCTCCTTGCGCATTTCCCGATAGACGAACACCAGGGCCACGGCACCCGCGATAAGCACCACGAGCAGAATGATTCGTTTCATTTTAGGCAGAAATTATTTTCCACGTCGGGCAGCGGGAACTGCACGGCCTCTTCGATGTCTGCGACCGCTTGCCGCAAGCGCGCGCGCGCCTCGACCAGGTGCATCTCGCTCGCGCCGCGCTGCACCTCCGCCAGCCGCACCTCCGCGATTTCCGCCGCGCCATTCTCCAAGGCCGTGCGCGCCGCAGCGATGCGCTTGTCCTGCGCGGCCGCGGCCGCACGCGCGGCTTCGAGAGTCGCTTGCGCGTGCTGAAAGGCCGTCAGCGCGCGATCCAATTCGCCGATGATGGTCGATTGCAAGGCGTGAACATGCGCGGCGGCGGCACCGCGTTTTGCTTTCGCTTCAGCAATGGGACCCTGGTTCTGGTTCAGCACGGGCAACTCAACCGAAATACCGAGCGCCCATTTGTTTTCGCCCTGATCCCATTGGTAGCCGGGATTCAAATGCACGTCGGGATATTGCCGGGCGATTTCCAGTTCGAGCGATTTTTCCGTGGCCGCGTATTCCGAAATCGCCATCAGGATGTCAGCCCGCGCCGTGAGCGCGTGGTGTCGCGCCGCCGTTGAGCCGAGCGAGGTTTCAATGGGCATCGTGGGGTCGATGTTTTCGGGGGCCGGCATCGCGGCCAGCGTGACCCCGACAGCGGAAGCCAGCCGGGCGCGAGCCTCCGCAGTTTGGGCGCGGGCCACCGCGATGTCGCGGCGCACTTCGGCAATAAGCGCACGCTCCGCTTCAACCTCCGCAGATGACAACGCACCGGCGTTGAACTTCACTTCAATGGACGCGGCCAACCGTTCGCGCGCCGCCAACTGCGTTTCCGAAACTTGCTGCCCTTCGCGCGCGGTCGCCAATTCCAACAAGGCCACGCGTACGTTGCGCCGCACCACCCACACCGCTGAATGAATCTTGAGCCGACTCGCGGCGCTCAATTGCGCGGCCTGTTCCATGCGCAAGCGCCGCTTGCCAGCGGTTTCAATGGGCAAATCAAACTGCACGTTCGCGATCCACGGCGAGAGGGCGCGCGCCGGATTGAAATTATATTCCGGCCCGGCACTGAGCGTGGGATTGGGACGCCCGCCGGCGGTGATTTCCGCGGCGCGCGCCACCGCCCATTCGGCGCGAACGGTTTCAAGCGAAGGATGCAGATACAACGCCGCCAGCGCGAGTTGCTCGAAGTTCCAGAGCGCAGGGGGCCAGGTGGCAAACGTATTGGTCGTGTTTCGTTCCAGAAAGGCGCGCACCTCGGGCGCATCCAGCCGCCGCTGTTCAAATCGGCCGGCGCTCGCCGCGACATCAATGGGCTGGGAAGTGTAACGGGCGCAACTCATCAGCAGGAGCGCGAGAGCGGCGCTCGTGACGAAGGTGCTGCGTTGGTTCATCGGTGCGAAGCTAAAGAAGTGCCGGGCCGATGTCACATGACAGAATGTTCACGCGCCCAGTTGCTTCAGCATCTCAAACGAGTATAGCCCCGTCGAATGCCCGTCGGCCCACTGCGGCTGGATGGCGTAGCCGCCGACGTGCGCGATCCCCTTCAGCCGGAACGAATCGGCACGGAGCGGTTTCTCGGGGCCGATGTAGAGGTTGCCCATGATGTCCTTCTCGCCCTTGCACCCGGCGCACGGGCAGGCGTGGCGCAATTTCTCCAGCGCGACAAAGCTCTCCGCGCCGTCATCCCATTTCAGGGCGAGTTCATTTCCGATCTGCTGAATGTCCGTCAGTCGCACGCCGCACTCTACGAAGACCGGCGCAGTGCCGTCCATCACGGGCGGAGCGCGACCATCTTGGTCGCCGGGCGGGCGAGACGCCCGCGCTCCAGATAGCCCACGCTGTTAAAGTTAGGATTAACTAACATTGTTCTTTGACCTAAACAGCGGCTCCCCTATCGTCCGCGCCATGAAACGAGTTCTTTCGATGAGTTACTTGGCGAATGCGCTACTGACCGGCGTGCTGGCATTGGGCTTGGTGGCGTGTCGCGACGCCGGCGCGGGCGGTTCGCCGCCGTCCAGCGGCACGGGCAAGCTCCGCGTCACCGCCACCACCACGATGGTCACCGACCTCGTGAAGCAAGTCGGCGGCGACCGCGTGGAGGCGCAGGGTCTGATGGGCGCGGGCGTGGACCCGCATCTTTACAAGGCCAGCGCCAGCGACGTGACCAAGCTCCAAAGCGCGGACGTGATTTTCTACAGCGGCATTTTGCTCGAAGGAAAAATGCAGGAGATTTTTGAGAAGATGGCGAAGGGCGGCAAACGCGTCTTCGCCGTCACCGATGCCATTCCGAAGGACAAGCTGCTGCATCCCGCCGGCGGCGGCGGCCACGCCGATCCGCATGTGTGGTTCGATGTCATGCTCTGGGCGCAGTGCGTGGACGCGGTGGTCAATGGTCTGAGCGGCGCGCGTCCCGACGACAAGGAGTATTTCGCGCAACGCGGCGTGGCGGCGAAGAAGGCGATGGCGGAACTCCATCAGTGGGCGGTGAAACGCGCGGAGGAATTGCCGAAGCAGAAACGCATTCTCATCACCAGCCACGATGCCTTCAGCTACTTCGGGCACGCCTACGGCTTTCAAGTGGTCGCGCTGCAAGGCATCTCGACCGTGGTGGAAGCCGGCGGCGCGGACATGGCCAAGCTGGTGGACTTCATCAAGAAGAACAAAGTGCAGGCCATCTTCGTCGAGTCGAGCGTGCCGCCGGCGACCATCAAGCGCATCAGCGAGGACGCGGGCGTGAAGATTGGCGGCGAGTTATTTTCCGACGCGATGGGCACGCCCGGAGAGATGGAACATGGCTACGACCTCGGCACCTACGAGGGCATGATCAAGCACAACCTTGATACGGTGGTGAACGCGTTGAAGTGAGGAACACCATGCACAAATCAAATTACGGCGTGCCGAGCTTGGCTCGGCCTGATGGACGTGACTCCGCCCGTGCCGAGCGATGCCCGGCGCTCCGGTTCGTCATCATCGCTCTCCTCACCGCGTCGCCCCTGTTGGCCGCCGATGCGCCGCCGGACAAATCTTCCTACCACCTGTTCAAGCCCGTGCCGCGCGCACTCCTGCGCGAGATGAGCACCGACCGGCCGGACAAAACCGAGAGCGCCTACACCGTGGACGCGGGATATTTTCAGGCGGAGGTGGACCTGGTGAATTACTCCTACGACGCGCACAACCCGGCGCGGGATCACACCATCACGGAGAGCCTCGCCGTCGCGCCGATCAATTTTAAAGTCGGCCTGCGGCACAACTGGGACGTGCAATTTGTGATCCCGACTTACAACGCGACGCGCGTGCGCGACCGGCGCACGGGCGCGCGCGACACCGAACGCGGCTTTGGCGACTTCGTGGTGCGCAGCAAGTTCAACCTCTGGGGCAATGACAGCGGCGACACCGCTTTCGCTCTGATGCCTTACGTGAAATTTCCCACCGCCCACCACAACCTCGGCAACCAAGCCTTCGAAGGCGGACTCATCGCGCCGCTCGCCGTTGCCCTGCCGGCGGGCTGGGGGATGGGCTTGATGACGCAAGTGGACTTCAACGAAGACGGCGACGGCAGTGGGCATCATCCCGAGTTCGTGAACACGGTTACGTTCAGCCACGACATCATCGGCGAGCTCGCGGGTTACGTGGAATTTTTCAGCTCCGTGAGCACCGATGACGACGCGGACTGGGTCGGCACCGTGGACCTGGGTCTGACGTACGGCCTGACGGAAAACATCCAACTCGATGCCGGCGTCAACATCGGCGTGACGCGCTCGGCGGATGACTGGAACCCGTTCGTCGGCCTCTCCTGGAGATTTTAATGACGACTGCTTCTCAATCATCCGGTTCAACGCCAGTGGAGCGCGCGGGCGATCCGCCGCCCCTGGAAGTCCACGACCTCACCGTCGCGTATCACAAGAAGCCCGTGCTCTGGGGCATCGATCTCGTGGTGCCGCCCGGCAAGCTCATCGGCATCGTCGGCCCGAACGGCGCGGGCAAATCCACTTTGATCAAAGCCGCGATGGGCTTGCTGCCCATCAGCAGCGGCTGGGTGAAAATTTTCGGCAAAGAAAAAAACTACCGCCGCGTGGGCTACGTGCCGCAGCGCGAATCGGTCGATTGGGATTTTCCCGTCAGCGTCATGGATGTGGTGCTCATGGGGCGCTACGGCCATCTCGGTTTGTTCAAGCGTCCCGGCAAGCGTGACCGCGAGATCGCTCGCGAGTGTCTCGACAAGGTGAAGATGCTGCCCTACGCAAACCGGCAAATTTCCAACTTGAGCGGCGGTCAGCAGCAGCGCGTTTTCCTGGCCCGCGCACTCGCGCAGGAGAGCGACTTGTATTTCATGGATGAACCTTTCGCCGGCGTGGATGCCGCGACGGAATCCGCCATCATCGAGTTGTTGCACGAACTCAAGAATCGCGGCAAGACGCTCATGGTCGTGCATCACGATCTGCCCACGGCGCGCAACTACTTCGACATGCTGCTGCTCCTGAACATGCGCGTCGTGGCCTTCGGCCCGACGGCGGAAGTGTTCACGCACGAGCTTTTGCAGAACACCTACGGCGGGCGGCTGACCATTCTGTCCGAGGTCGCGGAGGCGGTCCGGCAGCGGGGGAACGGGACGTGAGCAGGAATTTTTTTAACCACGGATGGACACGGATGGACACGGATGGAACCAACGCGTCCGTGCCACCGGAGGGACGTCTTGGAGTGCGGCGACTTGTCGCCGCCTTTTCACGGCGGGACTTGTCACGCCGTGCCGGGCGACGAGTCGCCCGGCCAAAAGGCGGCGACAAGTCCCCGCACTCCAAGAACCCGAGCGCCGCTTTCCCATCCGTGTCCATCCGTGTCCATCCGTGGTTAATTCTTCTGCTTTTTCTCAGCACCGTCTCCGCTCACGCCGCGCGCATCGGGGACATCGTGGAGAGCAATATCTGGGAACAAGCCCTGCGCTTTTTCACGTTCCAAGACCCCTCGGTGCGCTACGCGCTCATTGGCTCGATGCTGCTCGGCATCAGTTGCGGCCTGCTCGGCTCCTTCATCGTCGTGCGCAAGATGGCGCTCGTGGGCGACGCGCTCTCGCACGCGGTTTTGCCCGGCGTGGCGATTGGCTTTCTCTGGAACATGTCCAAGGACCCGCTGGCAATTTTCATCGGCGCGACCATCGCGGGACTGCTCGGCACCGTCGTCGTTCACGCCATCAAGCAGACCACGCACCTCAAGGAAGACACCGCGCTCGGGCTCGTCCTGGCGGTGTTTTTCGCCGTCGGCATTTGCCTGCTCACCATCATTCAGCGGCTGCCCACCGGGAACAAAAGCGGCATTGATAAATTTCTGTTCGGCCAGGCGGCGGCCATTGGCCTGAGTGATCTCAAGCTCATGGCCGTGGTCACCGCGCTCGCCGTTCTCGTCGTGTGGATTGGCTACAAGGAATTTCTCGTCACGAGTTTTGACGCGGGCTTCGCGCACTCAGTCGGCATTCCCGCGCAGGCGTTTCACTACGCACTGATGCTGCTCGTGGCGTTCGCCGTGGTCATCGCGCTGCAAGCCGTCGGTGTGGTGCTGGTGTCGGCGATGCTCATCACGCCTGCCGCCGCGGCATATCTGCTCACG
>JBBQYK010000118.1:0-12863 GCA_038208765.1 Verrucomicrobiota bacterium | reverse complement strand
AAGGACTGAAGGCCGCGTTCGGTAGAGGCGCGCAGGATAAAACGAAACGCGCCGCCGCTTCTCCCTCTCCCCTCAACGGGGAGAGGGCCGGGGTGAGGGGTGGGAACGCCGCAAGACATTCGACATGGCCGACGCGCGTCCGACGCACCACCCCTCACCCTCATTCCCTCTCCCCGTTGAGGGGAGAGGGAGGTCAGCATCGAAGCGATGTGGCCGCGTTCGCAGTCTTCGGCAGCCAAAAAGCGGCGCTAAAGCGACCGCACTCCAAACGCTGGCGCGCAGCATCAGACGCCTCATCACTCGCGGAGCGTTTGGAGTGCGGTCGCTTTAGCGCCGCTTTGGAGGCTCAACCTCACGAGACGCGCCACCTCTCCCTTCGCAACTTTCTCACGCTTTCCTCCCTCGCCGCCGTCTCCGTGGTCAGCGGCTGCGCCACGCGCGAGGCCGTGAACGACGCGCCCGGTGACTACGCCACCGCCGAACCGATCATCGACATCCACCAGCACACGAACTACGCCGGGCGCACGGATGCGGAACTCATCGCGCACCAGCGCGCGCTCGGCGTCACGCACAGCATTCTGCTCCCGGCAGGGCGCTACTTCGGACTGGAAGCGGGCTGCGGCGGCAATGAAACGGTGCTCCCGCTGGCGCGGAAATTCCCCCGCCAGTTCAGTTTCTTCGCGAATGAAGTGCCGTATCTCGACGGAGCCGATCGGGAGATCAAAAAATATCTGCGGCGCGGCGCGATTGGCATTGGCGAGCAGAAGTTCCAGGTGGATTGCGACTCGCCCGCCTTCCAGCGCATCGCCGACCTCGCGGCGGAATTCAACGTGCCGGTGCTGATGCACTTCCAGCACGACCGCTACAACACCGAGTTCGCGCGCTTCCACAAAGTGCTGGAGAAATACCCGCGCGTGAACTTCATCGGCCACGCGCAGACGTGGTGGGCGAACATCGACAAGGATCATTCCCAGCCCGCGCTCTACCCGAAGACGCCGGTCACGCCGGGCGGGCTTACCGACAAATGGTTGCGCGACTATCCGAACATCTATGGCGACACCTCCGCCGGCTCCGGCCTGAACGCCTTCACCCGCGACGAGGCGCACATGCGCGACTTCCTCGCGCGCCATCAGGACAAGCTGCTCTACGGCAGTGACTGCGATGACAAGATCGGAGCCGGCCCCAAATGTCAGGGCGCGCAAATCCTCGCCGCCATCCGCCGCCTCGCGCCGAGCAAAGTCATCGAACGAAAAATTCTGCACGGGAATGCGAAGAAGCTGCTGCGGCTGAAAGTGTGAAACGCCGTGAAACCTGTCACTCCGCCCAAAGAATCGGGTGATAGCGCAGTGTGAGGCGCAGCAACTCGGAACGCCAAAGTCATCAACCGTTTCACGAAGGAGTTCATTGACGAATTCTGTGACAGTGAGGGTTCGATAAGCTGGACTGCGCTTGTGAGCTGCACATCGGGTGTCCACACCGAGGCTGTGGGAGCCTGACGTTGTTGCAAATAACCAACCACACCACCGCGCTACTTCTGGGTGCGGTGACTTGTGCTCGGCGCGCTTCATTTTCCTTCCGCCCTTTCAGGGCTTGGAGATTTTTGTAGAGACGTAATCCAGGTTCGCCCTGGGCTATCGTCTGCCGGGCTTTCAGGCCTTGAACGAGACGGCGGCGGCTCCGAGCACCATTGCTCCGTCAGCCTTTTGGCCCGTCCAGCTTCTTGATCTCGCGGTGGGAGGATTTGAGCTTCTTGTGGACCTGTTTGATGTCTTCGGCGGGCGGCAAATCCCCGGGGCGTTCGCTCTTGGCAGCCCGGAGGGCTGCATCGAAATTAGCCGGTGGTCGAGCGCAGCGAACACCACCGGAACTCGTCGCCATAATCAGGATGCGCCCCGGCAGGGGCGCATGGAACCCGGCGTCAGTCCACGTAGCGTTCATCAAATTCCACCCCGCCCCGACGCAGGAATTCCAGATACTCCTCACGAAACGTCCGCGTGCGGTGATGTTCCTCCTGCCGCGCGATGTAGGAACGCACGTCGTCGCGGATATTGGCACTCACGGTGAACGCGCCATAACCTTCCTGCCACGCAAACCCGCGCTCGCCAATCGTGCCATGCACCCATTCTGACGAGCCGCGTTTGAGATCGCGCATGACGTCAGCGAGGCCGTGGGTGGCTTTCAATCCGACAAGCAGATGCACATGATCGGCGACACCGCCGATGGCCTGCGGAACGGCGCTCATCTCGTGGAGGATGCCGCCGAGGTAGGCGTGCAGTCGCTCACGCCATTCCGGGACAATGAGCGGACGACGTTCCTTGGTGGAGAAGACGAGGTGGTAATGCAGGCTGAGGTGAGTGGATGGCATGAGGCAGATTCCCCGCGCCCCTGCCGGGGCGCACGCCTTTTTTGGACGCCGTTCCGGTGGTGTTCGCTGCGCTCGACCACCGGCTAATTTCCTGAAACGCCTCCGGCGTTGGGCGACCCGCGCTCCGGTCATTGGTGGGTCAGCGAATGACTTTCAACCGCACGAAGCGCTGGGCGGTCGCGCCTTTGGGCAGCGTGGCGCGGATGGTGCGGGTCGCGCCGTCGTCGGTCGCGGGAGCGCGGCCACACCGCAAGGCGAACGCATCTGATCTTGTGCTACATCCGGCCCTTCATTTGTTTGCCCGAATTCGTCTGCCCGATCCGCTGCCGGAAGGAAAACGGCAGGCGAATTGGGGCAGCTCGGCGAACCGAAGGCCGGTTGAAGAAGGGGCCTCACGCGAAGGGCGAAAAAGTTCTGCTTGATCGGCTTTGTGGCCGGTGACGGTAGCTTCCAAAAAATTCGTCTGCCCTAATTCGTTTGCCTCAGTCCAGTCGCCGAACCGGAGGCAAACGAATTTGGGCAGACGAATGAAGCAAAACCTTTGCGCCCCTCGCGGCCTTGGCGTGAGGCATCATTCCGACCTCACGAACCCAGGCGGCTTCTCCCGGCGTGACGCCGGGGGCACCATTGCTCACCGCGTCGAGAGGAGCTTCTGCCAGAGGTCGTCGGTGATGTTGAGCTTCTGAAAAAACTCGCGGTTCTGGATGGCCTGCGCCGGTGCGTTGCCGCTGACGGGGAATTCCATCCTGAACTCGGTGCCCTTCTCCTCCGCGTTACGCGCCTCAATTTTTCCGCCGTGATAATGCACGATGAAGTAGCAGGCCATGAGGTTGATGCCGTGTTCGCTCGGGGTGTCGGTGCGGGGGTTGAATGGATCGAAGATGTTGCGGTGCGTGTCTTCGGAGTGACCGGGGCCGTTGTCGCGCAGCGTCACCTGCACGCGCTGGTTGTCGGAATCTTCGACGCACGAGGCGTTGATTTGCACGCGGCTGCCTTCGGGCAGGCTCACGATTTCATCCTTGAGCAGCAGCTCGAAGATGCGGACGAACTTGGTTTTATCCACGGTGAGGATGGGCAGGTCCTTCGGGATGTTGATTTCCACGCTGACCTTTTTCGCGGCGAGCTGTTCGCGCAGGCGCATGGTCACGTCGAGCATCACGTCGTGCAGATGCACGCGGTCGGTGAAGGCCAGCCCGCGGGTCTCGGCCACGGCCCACAGCTCTTTGAGCAGGTTGTTGATCTTTTCGAGATGCTGTTGCGCGCTCAAATGGTACTCGTTCCAGAACTCCGCGTTCTTGCTCGACGCCGCGTCGAAGTTCTCCTCGCGCATTTTCTCCGGCACCATGTCGATGAAGGTCTTCACCGGCACGAGCGAATTGCGGATGTGATGGCTCATACCCGCCGCCATGAAGCCAAGGCTGACCACGCGGTCGCTGACCATCATGTTGTGCAGGACGGACATTTTTTCGCGAAGCAACTGGTCACGCTCGCGCTGCACGGTGAAGAGCTGGAGCGCATGCTTGATGGTGTTCTCCAACTGCGCCGGGTCCCAAGGCTTGGTGAGGTAATGATAAATCGCGCCGGTGTTCACGGCCTGCACGACGGCTTCGATGTCCGAGTAGGCGGTGGCGAGGATGCGCAGCACGTCGGGCTTGATCTGGCGCACCTGGTTGAGCAGCCAGGTGCCTTTCTCGCCGGGCATGAGCTGGTCGGTGATGAGCAGGCCGACTTCCTCGGCGTGTTCCTGCAATATTTTCAACCCTTCAACGGCCGTGGGCGCGGTCAGGATGCGGAACTGGTGGCCGTAGGCGCGGGCAAAGCTCTTGAGCGACTTCTCTTCGTCGTCCACGTAAAGGATAATGTATTTTTTGTAATCAATCATGATTGTTTGGCGCGGGCGGATTCCCCTCGGCCTCCCGTCAACGGAATCTTGCCGCGAAAGGGCCGCCGAATCCAGTGTCCTCGTTGGCCGAATTTTTGCCTCTCCTATAGCGGCGCTCACGCCCGCCACTGTAACGCGGCAGCGCCCGGAGGCGCTAGTGGCCAGGCCCCTATTTGTGGACACGGGCGCGGCGGGTGGGTGAGGTATTCGACCCAGCGGGCACTGACAATGAGTGAGGAATTGCCTTTGCGTGTCGATGGTGATTGTATCGGGCGTGTGAAACTAAACCTGCATCCGCACCGACCCTCAGGTAGCACGCCATGATACTTCCAGCACCTGCAAACTGGAACGAAACAACGGATGACATGAACTTCGCCGACCTCGCCTGGCGTGCAGGGGATTACGAGCGACAAAGAGAGGTGGTTCATGGTTGACGCTGACATTAAAGAGAGCCGGGTGTTTTGCGAAAACAGTCAGGGCCTCGCCATGACCGGGACCATCATTCACATGGGCCGGAACGAAGTGATCTTCGAGGTCTATTCCCCCGCCGCCGTGATCCAGGTTTCCGAAGTGCTACGCGAGTTCAAAGTGCAATTAGGGAACCACGTTGCCTATTCCGGTCGGGCGGTCGTCAAGAACGCGGTCCAAACTGGAGCAAAGTCCGTATGCGCGGCGGCGCTCGATGACGGGTGGCAACTGCGGTTCTCCACCGACGATCTCAAGCCGGACCGCCTGCAAGGCCTGTACAAGGAACATCTTCGGCAGTGGCACAAGCTCCGACTCATCCGCCCTGAGTACAAAATCCACCTCGCCGACATGGAGAGTTTTTTTGCCGAGTTGCGCTTGTGGCTGGACCAGGTGGAACTGGGCATCCGCACGGGGCCATCCATGCATGGCCCGCAACTCGAAGTCGAGGTGGCGCGGGAACTCGGTGTGTCGATCCTGCCGTCCATTGATGCTTTGTTCGAAAAGTTCGAGTATCTTGCGGCAGGGCTGGAGCCAGCCGCCCGACCCGTTCATCGCACCTACATGCAGCGGGGACTTCATCCGTTGCTGCTCTGCGCGCCGTTTGCTCACCGCACTTTTACCAAACCCCTCGGCTACGCGGGCGACTACGAGATGGTGGCCATGATTGCCCGCAATCGTCCGGAGGGTGAGTCGCTCTACGCGAAAATTGTCCACCTCTGGTTCGTGCGCCAGGCGCCGGCCGAAGCCCATCGCAATCGCCTCAAGTACCTGACCCAACGCCTGGTCGAGGAAACCCTGCGCGCCAGCAACGAGGGAAGGCCAGGACGCATCTTGAGCGTGGCCTGTGGACCCGCCGTGGAGTTGCAGGATTTCCTTCGCGAGCATGAAATTAGCAACCGGGCTGATCTCACCCTGCTCGATTTCAACCAGGAGACGCTCGATCACGTCACTGCGGTGTTCACTGATCTGAAGGCAAAACTATCGCGCCGCACGCCCGTCCAATACGTGCAGCGTTCAGTCCACCATCTCCTGAAAGATTCCCTCAGAAGCGGCGTCCGCCCTGCCAGCCAGCAATATGATTTCGTCTATTGCGCCGGCCTGTTTGATTACTTGACTGACACCGTTTGTCAGCGACTCATGACGCTCCTCTATGAGTGGGTGGCACCGGGCGGGTTGCTTCTGGCCACAAATGTCGAACCGTCTAACCCGCTTCGCTACGGCATGGAGCATTTGCTCGACTGGCATCTTATTTACCGCAAGGGTCCGCAACTACAGAAGCTGCGGCCCACCCAAGTGGCCCCGGAGGACTTTGTGGTTCAGGCCGACATGACGGGAGTGAATCTCTTTATGGAAGCGAGGAAACCGAAAGATGGCTGACGCATCATTCATCCTCCAACCTGAATTCCAAGAGGCGCACCGCGCGCACGAACGGCAGCAACGGATCAACACCGGCAAAGTTGCCTCCGCCCTCGTCATCTTTCTCATGCCGGCTGGTGTCGTGCTCGACTGGTTCGTTTACGAAAAACAAGTGGTTCCATTCCTGTGGATCCGGTTGTTTGGTTCCGCGCTGGGAGTCGTGCTCTGGGTCTTGCACACCTGGTCCTTTGGACAAAAACACATCCGGTGGTTGGGACTGCCCATCGCATTCGTCCCGGCGTTCTGCGTCGCGTGGATGATTTACCGGACCGAAAATCCGGTCTCGCCCTACTACGCCGGGCTGAACCTTGTCCTGTTGGCCGTGAGCGTCGTCGCACGCTGGAATTTCATCGAATCGTTGCTCGCCGTCGCGGGCGTGACGCTCATGTATTTGGTGGCCGCCCTAGCCCAGAGCGGCGAACTCGTTGAAGTGAAGCTGCTGGTGAACAACGTGTATTTCCTCATCCTGACCGGCATCATTGTCGTGACCGGGAATTACTTCTTCAACCGCCTGCGCTTCCGCGAATTCTGCCTGGCCTACGAGTTGGAGAAAAACAAACAGCAGCTCGAAGAGAGCAACCAGAAACTCAAAGAACTGGATGAGATTAAAGGCCGTTTCTTCGCCAACATCAGCCATGAGTTGCGCACGCCGCTCACCTTGATTATCTCCCCGCTCGAAACCATCCTGGCCCGCTTTCGCGGCGTGCTGGGTGCCGATGCCGTGGGACTGCTGCAGACCATGCAGAGCAATGGGCTGCGCCTGCTCAAGCTGATCAACGACCTGCTCGACCTCGTGCGCCTCGATTCCGGCGTCATGCACGTCAAACGCGAGCCTGTGAACCTCGACGAGTTTCTTCGAGGCATGGCCAGCGCCGCCCGCCAGGTCGCCGAGGACAAACACATTCAGCTCGTCGTCACTGTCGCGCCAGAACTCGGCGTAGTGATGGTGGATCGCGACAAGCTGGAGAAGATTGTCCTCAACATTCAGTTCAACGCCCTCAAGTTCACGCCCGCCGATGGTCGGGTCGAGTTGCGCATGGACCGGCAGGGTGACGAATTGGTCTTGAAGGTTTCCGACACGGGCATTGGCATTCCCAAGGACAAGTTGCCGCAAATGTTCCAGCGCTTTATGCAGGTGGACACGTCCTCGCGCCGCAAATACCAGGGCGTAGGCATCGGCCTGGCGCTCGTTAAGGAGTTGGTCGAGGTGCAGGACGGCCAGGTCAGCGTCGAGAGTGTCGAAGGTCAGGGCTCTACATTTATTGTTCGGCTGCCCTATCTCGAAGCGCCACTCGACGCTGTGCCCGCCCCCGTGGCTGGATTGCCCGTGCTCCCCGCCGAAGCCCAATCCGCCGCGGACGGGAACGGCGCGCCGTCCCAGGCGGGCGGCACCGTTTCCAGTCAGGAGTGGCTGTCCGATCTCTATCACCGCGCCAACCTCTTCGGCTCGAAAGGTGTGGAACGACAAACCGCGCCCACGTCCCGCGATGTGGCTTTAAATGTCCATGCCCGCACCGTGCTGATCGCTGACGACCAGCCCGACATGCTCCGTTTCCTCAAGTCCGAACTGGCACCGCACTACAACATCATTGAGGCGACGGACGGGCAGCAGGCGGTCGATAAGGCCGCAGCTTTCACTCCCGACATCATCCTGCTCGATATGATGATGCCGGAAAAGGATGGGATTCAAGCGGCGCGCGAGATCCGCGCGGCACCCGCAACGCAAAATGTCCCCATTATCCTCATCACTGCGCACGTGGATGAAGAAACCAAGCTCAACGCCTTGCGGGCCGGAGCCAGCGACTTTCTGCCCAAGCCATTTTCCACGACGGAGCTTCATGTGCGGGTGAAAAATCTTGTCGAGTCCCACAATTTCCAGCGCAAGCTCTCCGATCAGAACTCAAAGTTGGAAGACACCCTCGAATTGCTCAAATCGACCGAGACGCAGCTCGTGCAGTCTGAGAAGCTGGCTTCGCTGGGCCGCCTGAGCGCCGGCATCATCCACGAGATTAACAATCCGCTCAACTTCGCCACCACCGGTCTTTATGTTCTCAAAAACCAAGGAGAACGCCTGGCCAAGGAAGAACCGAAGGAGTTCACCGAAGTTCTGCACGACATTGAGGATGGCGTGACGCGTGTGAAAAATATCGTTTCCGATCTGCGCTCATTCACCCACCCGGAGGCCGAGCAGCGCGACATGGTGCCGCTCGTCGATGTCATTAACGCAGCTTTGCGACTGTTGAGCGGCGAATGGAAGGAGAAGGTGCATATCGATCAGACCGTTCCGCCGGAACTCGTTTGTCGGGCCAACAAGAATAAACTGACACAGGTGTTCGTAAATTTGATCCACAACGCCCTTGATGCGCTGAAGAACAGACCGGCTACAGAGGAGCCGCCGTTCATCCGCATCACGGGCCGGCCGCAGAATGGGAAGGTCGCAATCTCCGTGCGCGATAACGGCGAAGGCATCGAACCACAGAATGTCGCGAAAATATTCGATCCCTTTTTCACCACGCGCGACATTGGCGAAGGGATGGGGATGGGCCTGAGCATTTGTTACCGCATCATCCAGGAACACCACGGCTCCATCATCGTAAAAAGCGAGCGTGGAAAATTCTGCGAGTTCACCGTGGAGTTGCCCGATGGCAAAGTGAATCCATAACCATTTGAAATAAGTTGGTCCCCTACGCGGACGACAAAGAAAGTGGCTAAATAATTTCGCGCGCGTCAAGCCACCCGTTCCGGATTCTGACGTCAGCCACGGTTTTCGATGGCCTCTAACTGTTTCTAACTGTTGCGAGCGAACATCGACGACGAGGCACTGCTCATCACCGACCAATCCGGCAAAAGCTGCTCGCAAAGACTTTCGTCAGGGCGAGAAATCAGAACCTTAATGTCGTCTGTAGAATAAAGACCCAAGCGTCAGGAATGTCCGCAAGCACCCGGCCTCCGGGGTGAATGACCCGCTGCACGCTCGGCTGAAGGGTCCACCAGGCCGTCAATTGCGCTTTGTAGCTGGCTTCGATCACCGCTTCGTAGTCCGCGATCTTCGTGAACGCCTTGGGAGCACCGAAGTTTGCCGCCAGGCTGTCGTTGATGTCCCGCTGCGCTTTGCCCAGGTCATCGCTAATCTCCAAGTAAGAGCCTGCAATGCCTATCGTGTCCCAGTCACGCGTTGGAATCAGCCCTTTGTAGAGAAGCCCGCCATCAATGCCGAATTCCGCGAGGTTCCGGTCCCTGGGCGCAGTGGCGACGCGGAAGAAGCCAACCAGCCCTTGCGCTGCAGGATCCTCCTTGCCGATCTCGCGCCACAGCACTTGGTCCGCAAGAAGATAGACTCCATAATTTCCATCGCGCGTCCGCGCCCGCCCAGGCGAAAGGGGCGGCAACGGAATGCCTTGAGAAGCGATGAAGTTGTCGAAGGCGTTAAACGCCCCCTCATACATGTCGTAGAAGTCGTCGGTGTGATAGTACGCGCCGAGCTTGAGATTTCCGGGCGGCCCCTTGGCTTCTTTGGACTGGTTGATCTTCAATCCAATCTCGCCGTAAATCAACGCGCCTTCATCGGAACGCAGGCTCACGCGCGTCCCGGTGTCGGAACGGTCCGGATTGCCATCGTAAGCACCGACTTGAAAGTAAGCACGTTCAGACGGATCGATGCGTAAACGAACGCCAGGCGTGCCGTATGGCGTGGAGGCCAGCGCGTGCTTGCCAACTGGGAAGAACGGCTGGTCATACACATTGAATGCCATGGTCGGATAAAAAAATGTCTGGTTCACAAAATTGAGCGACGCCAATCCATTGTAATATTCCGGGACGATGAAATCGCGGTCGATCGACATCTGCCCAAATTTCAGCGAAACCTTTTCGTTGAGAAATTTTTGCTCGTACCAAAATTCCCACAGACGGAAGCTGTTTTCGAAATCGACCAGATTGACCTTGTTGAGGTCGCCGACGTGTCGGTCAGAGAATGGTTTTTCGCCGTTCAACCAAATTGAACTGACATTGAAAGTGCCGCCGCGATAACCGACGAGCTTTTCCGAATCGAGCGTCAGCGCCATCAACAATCCGCCCTGGTATGCCTCGCCACGCTCAAGTCCGCCATCAAGATTCATCGCGTAGGAACCCACATAGAAGAATTCGAAGTCTACGCCGCGCTTTGAAAGATCAGTGCGCAGTCCGCCCCAGTCGCCCAGCATGAAATCCTGCTCGGCAAATCGTAGCAGCACGGACTTTTTCGCAAGAGGTTCTTCGGCAGAACTCGCCACGGGAGCACCAGCAACAACGGCCACGAGTGAAACCATTGCCACTGTCCGACAATAATATTTCTTCATAATTGTTCCTGAGCGTTGAACAGCCAGTGCCGCGGCTTGTTTTACGGGCGATCTATTGGCGTTTGTCGTTTCTAACAGTCAAAATGCCCCAAAGTAAACGACCCATTGTGTCGAAATAACTTTGCGTGATGTCGGCAGACAGAAAAGCGAGGTAGATGTCGTTGGACGGCCAGAAACTGTTCGACGCAAAATAGAGGCATTTCTCCGCGCCGCGGTATTTCGATTTGTGAAACGACAGCCCTTTGAAATTGTAAATGGCGTTTCCGTAGCGTGCGCTGAGTTTGAAAAACAACGAGCACCCGAGGTCATCATTGAAGCGCCCCTGCTCCAGCTTGACGAATGGGGCGAGGTTCAAGTTCAACACCTCCGCGCCTTCGGCCCGGAATTTTTCCATTGCCTCCATGTGGATCGCCGTAGCCAGCCGGCCGAAACGGCTTTCGTCGCAGCGCAGAATATTCGCCGAGTAACCAATCACTCTGCCGTCGCGATACATCGGGTCGTAAAACGCAAAGCCCGCGACGCGCCCATCCCGGTCGTAAGCGACGAACTTGCGCACGCCTTCCTCGGGTTCGTAAACCGGCCGCCGCGCGTAGATCCAGATTTCGCGGTCGCTTACTTTCTTCCCGCCGATCCAGCGCTGCGACAGCGCTTGAAGTTGATCCCGGTTGACGGTTTCAATCTGCTCCTCGCGAATGGTGATATTTTCTCGGCGCGCTTCATTGCGGGCACGCTTGATCAGGTCAAATTCCTTCCAGTCGCCCTTGGTCTGGTACGTCTGAATCGGGAGTTCGGATTCATAACCGATGCAATTCACCGTGTATTTCAGATTGTGGAGCACCTCCGCGAACGATTCCGAGATGCAGGCGAACACAGCGTTTGGATTCGGGGCCATGAATTCCCGCACGATCCGCTCGTAGTCGCGCTCCGCGCAAACGGGGTTGGAAAAGGCAATGCGTTTTGGTTTCCGGGCAAACACTGGATGACGCACGGTCGTATAAGCGATGTATCCGGCCGGGATGATGAAATATTCCAAACCCGATTGCAGCGTGGCATACGCCAGAGCTTCGTGGCCGTGTTGCCGCAGGAAGGGCGAAAGCAAATCCCATTTCTCCTTTAGCCCCAAAGACCTTGCTTCATCTCCTTCTATTATTCGTTCCGCCATGTTGTGAAGAGCAATTCAGCACGGTCCCGCGCTGAACTCACACGGCCAGCGTCTTCAAAGCCCAAGCCGCCGTCAACTCAAACACCTGTTCCTTGTTGCGATCGAGATGTCCGAGATGCCCATTCCCAGGAATGATATGCAATTGCTTTTCGCAGCACAAAGCATCGTACAGAAGTTGCGCCGTTTTGGGCGGGTCGACTTTATCGTCCTCGCCCCACAAAATCAATGTTGGCACCTGAATGCGCGAAACCCGTTTCAACGTATTGACGAAGAATGCCTCGGTGCCGCCGGGAAACGGAAACGAGGCCATCGCCGCGCGCGCCCGTGGATCCGCCTGAAGTTTGCGATCCACTTCCGGATCCGATGCCAGATGAATCGTCGAGAGTTTGTTGAGCGGAATGCGCAACTGATGCCGCGTTATCCATTTCTTCAGCCGGCCGGCGAGCACCAGCAAACCCATGCAGACTTGTAATGGAATTGGCAGACAATTGCGGACGGTCGCATCTAGGGCGACGAGCGCTTTCAATCGTGGATCGATCAGCGCCGTTTCAAAAATTGCCGTTCCGCCCGAAGACAAACCAAAGGCACCGATGCGCCCGCCGTCCACGCGGGGATGGTTGTGGAGAAAATCAATCGCGGCCTGAACGTCGGGAACCCACTCACGCATCTCGACGCAAAAGCGAGCGCCGCCACTTTCGCCATGCCCGTGCATGTCGATCGCCAAAGCGGCAACCCCACGTGCCGCGAGGAGTTCGCAAAGTTCAAAATAATTCTCCTTAAACTCGCCAGCACCGTGGCAAACGATCACGGCAGCGGCAGGCTGTACACTGTCCGGAAGGAAGAGCATGCCAGAAAGAGCATCGCCGAGCGAGCGTAGGCAAACGCGTTCCTTCGATATCTGCTCTGCATGATTCATTATTCTTCACTACCATTCGGATATTTGGGAGGAAAGTTAAGCTTAAAGATCGCGGCGCAGCGGAACGGGGTGCATCCGAACACTGTTCTTAAAATCATGGGCGTGGTAGGGCGCGTCGCTCCGCGCGCGCCGGGCCTGGCAGCGGAGAAGGCTTGCGGAACTTGCTGAAGCCTCACCCCGGCGCGCGCGGAGCGACGACGCCCTGCTATGAGTAGTGTCAAGCACGGCGTGACGCGCGAAGGCCTTTTTTTCGTTTCTTAAAAGCTTCTTCTTCTTTTTCCCTTTCCGGCTCCGTCCCCGAGTTTTTGCAAAAACGTCTT
>JBBQYK010000117.1:0-12957 GCA_038208765.1 Verrucomicrobiota bacterium | reverse complement strand
TCCACCAAGTCGCGCAGGTCTTGCTTGGTCAGCACCTGGCGCAGTTCCTCGGGCATTCCTGACAGGCCGCGCTCACGGGTCTTGATGTCCGCTTTCTTCACCGTCATCAAGCCGTCCTCGGGAGAATTGATTTCGAGCGTCTGCGCGTTCTCGCTTTTTAACTGACCGGCGTAGGCGGTGCCGTTCTTCAAGGTCACGATCACGCTCTCGTAGCCTTGCGCGATGGTTTTGTTCGGGAAGACCAGTGACTCCAAAATGTAATTACGATCCTTGTGCGCGCCGAGGCCGGTGACTTCTGGACCAACTTCGCCGCCTTCGCCCTCGTACTTGTGGCAGCGCACGCACGACGCCTCGACTTTCTCGATGAACACTTTTTTGCCGTCCTCGGCGTTGCCGCCGACCAGGCATTCGCGGTAGGAGCGCAAATCATCGGCGGGCGGGCGGGCGTTTTCATACTGGCGGAGCTTGGCGCGAATCTCGGGATGGTCGCGCTTCGCGGCGGCGTCGAGCAGGTCGAGCGTGACTTCGGGCTGCACATTCTTCGCGAGCAGTTTGCCGAGCCACTGGATGAGCAGCGTGTCCACTTCCGCGCCGGGCAGCGTGCCGAGCGTGGCGAAGGCATTTTGCTGCTCGCCGATGGAGCTTTGCTCGAGCGTGATGCGGAGTTGCGCCACGGCGTCGTCGGGACGCAACTGCGCCTGAATCTTCGTGGCCTCCTTGCGCAGCGACTCCTCCTGGCTGGCGAGAGCGACGCGCACGGCTTCGGGAAGTTTTTCGTCCTTGGCGCGCACCATCGCGCGCAACGCCTCGATGCGCAGATTGGCCGGCGCGCTCGGGTCGCTTAACAGGTTGAAGGAATTCGCGTCCTCACTCTGGATGTTCAATTCGCCCGCCGTCTTGGTCGCGGCGAGTTTCAATTTGTTCGAGGAAGTGCGGAGCAGCGCGGACAAATGCGGCTGCAACGCGTTCGAGGCAATCTGCGAACTGCGCTCCGGCAACGGCCGCCACAGGCCCGTGATGCGGTCACGCCCTGAAGGCTTCGCCCACTCACCGAGCAGCGTAACGGCTTCGGCGCGCAGGCTCTCCCGCGCCGGACTGGTGGAGGCGAACGCGACGAGCGCCGCCGCGTTGTTGCTCGCGCCGAGACGGTAGTTCGCATTGATCACGCGGCGCAGCAGGCCGTCGCGCGGGCCGGGCGCCTTCTCATCACCGGCGGGAAACGCGGAAAGCTCTTCGGAATGCTCGATCAGCGCGGCGAGTTCCGGCAGCGCGTTGGTGATGGGCAGATCGTTGATGGCGCGCGCAGCCTCGGCGACGAGCAGGGGATTGGCGTCGTGCAAATACTCCGCGATGTCCGGCGACTCGACGCGGCGGAGTGCGAGCAGCGCGGCCATACGGACCGCATCGGACTTGTCGTTCAAAACATCGCGCAGCGCATTCTGGTAACGGGCCTCGTCGGCGCTGGCCGGCTCGCGGCTCAACACCGCCACGCCGGGCTGTCCGCCCGCGCGCCGGAGCTGCGCGGTCAGCGCCATCACGCCCGCGTGACGCAGATGCACGTCCTGATCATTGTTCGCGCGCAGCATCTCGACGAGCGGTTCGAGCGATTCCAGATCGCCGAACTTGCTCAAGGCTTGCGCGGCGAAGAAACGCACGCGCGCATTCTCATCACTGAGCAGTTGCGCCAGCGAACGTGGGTTGCCGAGGCTCACGTTGCCCAAGGTCTTCGCGGCCTGCGCGCGGACTTCGGCGTCCGGGTCTTCGAGCAGCTTGTTCAACTGCCCGACCGCGAGCTGCGAGTGCTGCGCGATCTGGCCGAGGCCCCAGATGGAATGCAGGCGCGCGAAGAGGTTCGCATCCTTGCCATCCACCACGCGGATGAAGGTGCGGGCCGCCGTGACCGGCCCGAACGAGACCAGGGCGAACTGCGCCTCTTGCCGCACGCGCATGTCGGGATGCGCGAGGAGCAGGGCCAGCTTGTTCACGCTCATCGTTTCAAAAAACTGCGCGAAGTGTTCCTTCGTCTCCTTCACCGCCTTGGACTTCACCGCCACGGGATCGAAGACGCGATAGATACGGCCCTTGCCGGTCTTGTTCCAGCCCTGCACCCAGTCGGAAATGTAGAAGCTGCCGTCGTAGCCGAAGTCGCCGTCCGTCACCAGCACCTCCCAGATGAAGTCGTGCCGGTCCACGACCTCGAAGCCCGCGCCCTTGGGGTTCACGCCGAAGGAATGCACGCCGCTGCCGGTGCTGCCGCGAAAGTCGCAGAGGAAGAAATGATTCGTGTAGCGATCCGGCAGGCCGATGCCGGGATAATACGAAAGGCCGGCCGGCCCGTTGCCAATGTTCGCGACCGGCGGGAGCAGGAACGCCGCCTGTCCCGGAAACTGCGGATAGCACATGCGCTCGCTGAGCCATACGCCGCGCGCGTTCGGCTGGTTCAGAAATTGATAGCCCACCCGCCAGCCGCTGTCGCCGCCCTCGACGACATAAACCCAGCGCGCCGGATCGCCGCCGTCCGAATTGTTGTCGCCGGTCCAGAGATTGCCGAAGGCGTCGAAGGCCAGCTCCTGCGGATTGCGCAGGCCGCGCGCGAAAATTTCCAGGCCCGTGCCGTCGAAGTTGCAGCGATAGACCGCGCCTTCCTCGTGGTTCGCCACGGTGCGCTCGTTGCCGCCGTCCTTCGTCACCACGTTCGCGCCGCGATCGCCGATGGTGAAATACAGCTTGCCGTCCGGCCCGATGCGTAGCCCGTGCAGATCGTGCCCGAGGAAGCCGACGCGCACGCCGAAGCCGTGCAGCAGCGCCTTCTTGGACTCGGCCACGCCGTCCTTGTTGTTGTCGCGCAAGATCCAGAGCTTGGGAATGTTCGCGAAATAAACATTGCCGCGATACGCCAGCACGCCGGAGGCGAGGCCGTCCTCGATGTTGTTGAAGCCCGTGGCGAAGACGGTGGACTTGTCCGCCTTGCCGTCGCCGTCACTGTCCCAGATCAGTTTCAGGCGGTCGGTCTCGCGCGTGTAATCATCAATGCGCTTGCCCTCGAAACGCCGCATGTACTCCACGCGGTTCTCGACGGACTGGCTGGCCAGCTCCTCGTCGAGCCACGTCATGTGGCTGCGGATGTCCGTGACGCCTGCGTGCAGGCGGAAGGTCTCGACCACGAAGAAACGCCCCTTCTCGTCGATGCTGAAGGCCACGGGATTGGCGAGCAACGGCTCGGCGGCGAACAGCTCGACCTGGAAGCCCTTGGGGACGCGGAACCGCTTCATGGCGAGTTCGCCCTCGTCCGAGGCGGGCGCGATCTTCGGCGCCTTCACGACGTTGGTGTCGATGACCAGTTGCGCGGCGGGCGACGAGACGGCCGCGGTCAGCGCGCAGAATGAAACGTAAAGCAAATGACGAAGCATGGGCGCGCATCATAGGCGCGGGGCGCGTCAGATCAAACGCTGAAAAGCAAAAACGCGGAAAGCAGAAAGCAGAAATGGGATACGGCGTCTGACCAACCTCACGGCGCTGGTGGTGCCCAGCAAACTATTCGCCCGCCCCTGTCCTCGGCAGCGCGCTTCGTTCGTTGTAGCGTTGTCATCGAACAATGATTCAGCGTGAACGAGTTTCAAAGTGTTAGTCCCGCAGCGCCGCCCGTGGATGTCTCCCGGCTGGCGGATCATCTCTTCCGTCACGAGGCGGGCAAGCTGGTCTCCGTGCTCACCGGCATCTTCGGCTTCGAACGATTGCAGCTCGCGGAGGACGTGGTGCAGGAGGCGCTCATCCGCGCGTTGCAGACGTGGCCCTACTACGGCATTCCGAAAAACCCGGCCGCCTGGCTTACGCAGACCGCGAAGAACCTCGCGCTGGATTTGATCCGCCGCGAAAAGCTCTTCGCCGATAAGCAGCCGCAGATCATCACCTTCATCGAGAACTGGGCCAGCGAATGCAACGAGGACAACTCGCCCGCGTTCGACAGCGAGATCAAGGACGGCCGCCTGCGTCTGATGTTCGCCTGCTGCCATCCGCTCATTCCGCACGAATCGCAGACCGCGCTCGCGCTGAAAACTTTGTGCGGATTCAGCCCGGCGGAAATCGCGCAGGCCTTTCTCACCACGGAAGCGGCGATTGCCAAGCGCCTGACGCGCGCGCGGCAGAAGATTCAGGAGCAGCGCATCCCCTTCGAGATTCCACCCGGCGAGGAAATGCCCGCGCGGCTCGAAGGCGTGCTGCAAACGCTCTACCTGCTGTTCAACGAGGGCTACAAGGCGTCGAGCGGCGACAGCCTGGTGCGCGAGGAATTGTGCCGCGAGGCGATTCGCCTCACGACGTTGCTGGCCGCGCATCCCATGTCCAGCCAGCCGCGCGTCCACGCGCTCGCCGCGCTGATGTATTTGAACGGCGCCCGCCACGCCGCGCGCGTGGATGAAGCCGGCAACATTCTTCGCCTCGAAGATCAGGACCGGTCGAGCTGGGACAAGGCGATGATTGCCCGCGGGATGTTTCATCTCGCGCAATCCGCCGCCGGGGACAGCGTCAGCGAGTATCATCTCCAGGCCGGCATCGCCGCCGCTCATTGCCTGGCGAAGGATTTTGCCTCCACCGACTGGCCGCAGATTCTTTCGCTCTACGACCGGCTGATTGAGATCGATGACTCGCCGGTGGTCGCGCTGAACCGCGCCGTGGCGCTGGCGCAAGTCCACGGCCCGCGCGCCGGCCTCGCGGCGGTGGAGAAAATCCGCCATCAGCAGATGCTCGAATCGTATTATCTGCTCTACGCGGTGCTGGCCGAGTTCGAGTCGCAATTGAGCGACTGGCCGGCCGCCGCCCGGCATTTGCGCAAGGCGCTCGAATTCACGGAGCAGAAGGCGGAGCGGACCCTGCTCACGCAACGGCTGGATGATTACGAGAAGCAGGGCAGGGGATGATTGGCAGTGAGCGACCGTCCAGGGGCTTGTAGGGCCTCGTCGCTTCGCGCGCGCCGGGCCACGAATTTTTACGCCTCACCCCGGCGCGCCCTTCAACGCCGGGCCGGTCTTCCATTCGTAAAAATCTCCGCCCGGATGCGCTTTCGCGTTTGAACCCGTCCGGCCCCGGAGTAACCTCTGCCGCATGACTTCGGCGTCGAGCTTCCTTTCCGCCCCCGCGCTTCTCGCGGAAGTCACGCCGTCCCGTCCTGATGATCTCATCGCCGTCCTGCTCATCGCGATGATCACCGCAGTGATTGTCTGCGTGGGCGTGCTGCGCTGGGTGGTTCGTCGGGAACTCGGGTTGCGCCTCGGGCCGGCCGGACTTTCTGGGCCGCAATTTTCCGCAGCGGTCTTTGAAGCACCGAATCGCTGGCTCGCGGTGCGTTCGCAAGATCCCCGCGCCATCCAAGAGGCCCTCGGTTTGCAACACGCGCGCGACTGCACCTGGAACGACGCGCTGGGCGCGCCCTTCGAGCCGCGTCTGTTCATCTCGCCGCCCGTTGAGGGCTGGATTCTTGTCATGGGCTGCGACCTGCCCGATCCGGCGGACGACATTGACGAGTGCTTCAAATTTCTCTGCGCGCTGAGTCACAAGCTGGGCGAGGTGCAATTCTTCTCGCGTCATCGCGCGGTGTCGCATCATGGCTGGGCGCGCTTGAGCGGCGGAAAAGTTTTGCGGGCCTACGCGTGGGCGGGCGAGACGCTCTGGAACCAGGGCACGATCACCGACGCGGAACGTGATTTGAAACTCCGCTGCCTCGCCTACATGCAAAGCTCGAACGTCCTCGGTCTGGCCGAGCGCGAACTGCTCGCGCTCAACACCGAGCGCGTGGTGCGCCTCGCCGCGCGCTGGAGCGTCGATCCCACGTCGGTCGGCGGCGCGACGCTGGAGGACAAGGGAATCGCTGGCGATTTGCTGCACGGGCGCTATTCCTGAGAAGGGGGCGTGAAGATTATGATTACGATTACGATTATGATTATGATTAAGAACTTGGAGAGACTTCCTAACTCGCAGGTCTTTCTTAATCTTATTCTTAATCTTAATTCTAATCGCTCCTCTCAACTCCCCTGATCCATGCCCGCCCCTGAAACCTGTCCGAACTGCGGGGCCGACGTGCCGCGCCGCGCGAAAGCCTGCCCTGGATGCGGCTCCGATGACTCCACCGGCTGGTCTGACCGCGCGAGCGCGCAATCGCTCGACCTTCCCGATGATGAATTCGATTACGACGAGTTCACGCGGCGCGAGTTTGGGAAGCCGAAAGGGTCGCGCCGCAAAAGGTTCTGGTGGGTCGTGGCGGTGATTCTCCTCGCGCTCATGTTGCTGGCGCTTTTATCGCGATGAAATTCTTTCTGCTGCTGATCACGTTGACGGCTCAGGCGGCGGACTGGCCGCAGTTCCTTGGCCCGACCCGAAATGGGGTTTCCACGGAAACCAATCTCGACCTCGCGTGGCCGAAGGAAGGTCCGAAGATTTTGTGGAAGGCCAAAGTTGGTGAAGGCTGGAGCGGGCCGGTGGTGGTCTCGAACCGCGTGGTGATGTTTCATCGCGTCGGAGAGAACGAAGTCCTCGACTGTCTCCAGGCCACCAACGGCACGACCTTGTGGCGCGCGGAATATCCCTCGACCTACCGCGACGACTTCGGCTTCGAGTCCGGCCCGCGGGCCACACCGGCCATCGACGGCCACCGCGTCTTCACCTTCGGCGCGAACGGAATTCTCAATGCCTGGAACCTGACCAACGGCGCGAACCTCTGGCGCATTGACACGCGCCAGCAGTTCAACAGCGACAAGGGATTCTTCGGCGTCGCCTGCTCCCCGCTCGTCGAGGGCGGCGCGGTCATTCTCAACATCGGCGGCGCGGGCGCGGGCGTGATGGCCTTTGACCAGGTGACTGGGAAAGTCTTGTGGCAATCGACGAGCGAGGAAGCCAGCTACTCCTCGCCGACGGCGGCGACCATTGGCGGTCAGCGCCGTGTCTTCGTCTTCGCGCGCAAACGTCTGCTCGCGCTCGCGCCGGGCGATGGTCGCCTGCTTTGGGAATTTCCTTGGGCGCCGCGCATCGACGCCTCGGTGAGCGCGGCCACGCCGCTGGTCATCGGCGAAACTGTTTTCATCTCCGCAAGCTACGGCGCGGGTGCGGCCTTGCTGCGCGTCGCCGGGACGAAGCCCGAAGTCGTGTGGAGTGGCGACGACATTCTCTCCAGCCATTATTCGCCCATCGTGCAGCACCGGGGATTTCTCTACGGCTTCGATGGCCGGCAGGAGCAGCGCTGCCGGCTGCGCTGCGTGGAACTCCAGACGGGAAAAGTGCGCTGGAGCGAAGAGCGTTTCGGCGCGGGCGCACTGCTCGTCGTCGGCGAAAAACTTTTAATTCTCACTGAGCGCGGTGAACTGCTCGTCGCGCCGGCGTCACCGGAAAAATTCTCGCCATCCGCCCGCGCCCAAATCCTCGGCAGCGACATTCGCGCCCATCCGGCCCTCGCCCACGGCCGGTTCTACGCGCGGGACAAGGGCCTGCTCATTGGGGTGGACTTGCAGGGCCGGCCTTGACCGGAGTGATGCGGAGTTTTGCCACGGGAGCGAAACAAGATTGTCACATTGGAAATGCTCCGCTACGGTCGCCGAAATCCAAGCCGCCCAAGCTATGAAACGTTTTTGCTTTTCCGTCGCGTCGTGCGTTGCCCTGCTCACGTCTGCACGCGCAGACACCACGCTGGTTTTCAACGAACTCATGTATCACCCCGCCACGAACGAGCCGGCGCTCGAGTGGGTCGAGTTCTACAACCAGTTGGCCGTCGATGTGGACGTGTCCGGCTGGCGCGTGACCGGCGACATCGGTTTCACCTTCCCGGCGAACGCGCGCATCGCGGGCCGCAGTTTCATCGTGGTGGCGGTCAATCCCGCCGCGCTGCTCGCGACGATGGCGCAGACGAACGTCGTCGGGCCGTTCACCGGGCGGCTCAACAATGCGAACGGCACCGTGCGCCTCCGCAACAATTCCGGACGGCTGATGGACGAGATCAATTATCGCACCGAGGGCGAGTGGCCGGTCGCGCCGGATGGCGGCGGCGTCTCGCTGGCCAAGCGCGACCGCGACCTCGGCAGCAAGAGCGCCGCAAACTGGACGATCAGCGCGCAGACCGGCGGCACCCCGGGACTGGAGAATTTTCCGGGTGCTGGTTCTGCACCGGTTTCGCTGGTGACCATTGACGCGGCATGGCGCTACGAGGCTTCCGGCGCGGATCTGGGCACAGGCTGGCGCGCACCGGGCTTTGATGACGGCGCGTGGTTGCAGCGCCACGGGCTGACGAACCGGGCCATTCCCGGCTTGTTCAACACGGGCGTGGACAACAACGGCGTCTCGCTGGCGGATGGCGCGAATGATCCGCACTACATCCTCAGCTACAACGCGAACGGGGCGGCGGGCCTTCCGGCCACGGTGAGCCTAAACCACCCGGCCTGGCTGCCGAACGACGCCGCCTCGAAATGGATCAGCGTGGTCAACAACGGAATCACGAGCATTAACGGCGGCGGGTACGGCTATCAGACGACGTTCTCGCTCGCGGGTTTTCTCCTCGGCACGGTGCGGGTAAATTTCAGCGCGGCCTGCGACAACGCCCTGACCAACGTGTTCCTCAACGGCGCGGCGCAGAATCTGAACTTCGCGGGCTTCGCGAGCTTCAGTTCGCCGTTCACTCTGGGCGGCGGGTTCAACAGCGGCACCAACACCCTGGAGTTCGGCACGGAGAATCAAGGCGCAGGACCGGGCGCGTTCCGCGCGCTGGTCAGCGGCACCGGCCTGAGCCTGAACACGAACGCACCGCTGGCGGTCGGGCCGACCACGTATTATTTCCGCCGCAGTTTCAATTTTTCCGGCAACCCGCAGGCGACCCTGCTCACGATCAATCCCGTGGTCGCGGATGGCGCGGTGTTTTACCTGAACGGGGTGGAGGTGCATCGCCAGAACATGCCGGGCGGGGCGATCAGTTTCAGCACGCCCGCTTTGTCCGACGTGACGACGCCGGCGTATGCCGGGATCATCCCAATCGCCGCGAGCAATCTGGTGACGGGCGTGAACGTGCTGGCGGTGGAGGTGCATCAAGCCGCAGGCAGCGCAGACGCCGCAGTCTTCGGGACGGAGGTGAACTTCACGCCGCAGCTTGTGCCGGGCACGCCGCTGGCCTTCAACGAATTGTCCGCCTCCACGAACGGGACGAACTTCTTTCTTGAAATCATCAATCACGGGACCAACGCGCTGGCGCTCGACGGCATGGTGTTGCGCCGCGACGCGACCACGACGAATCAGGACTACATTTTTCCGAACGGCACCACGCTGGCCGCCGGCGCGTTTCTCGCGCTCACGAATGACACGCTGGGTTTCCTGCCGGCCAACAACGACAAGCTGTTTCTCTACGCGGCCAACCGCGCGGCGATCTTCGATGCCGTGTCGGTGAAGCGTGGCGCGCGTGCGCGTTCGCCGGACGGCACGGGCGCGTGGCGGGTGCCGAACGCGCCCACGCCTGGCGCGGTGAACACGTTCAGCTTCAACAACCACGTGGTCATCAACGAGATCATGTACCACCACAAGCTGCGTCCGTCCGTTTCCTCGAACACGCCGCCCGAGGCGAACAACGAGGCGTGGATCGAACTCTACAATCGCGGCACGAACGCGGTGAACCTGACGGGCTGGGGCTTCACCGATGGCATTGATTACAAATTTGCCTCCAACAAAGTCCTCGCGGCGGGCGCGTATCTCGTGGTCGCGAAAGATGCGGCGGAGTTGCGCGTGTTGTATCCGAGCATAGACATCGTGGGCGATTTCGACGGCAGCCTCTCGCACTCCCAGGATCGTCTGGTGTTGAGCGACGCGGCGGGGAATCCGGCGGACGAAGTGCATTACCGCGACGGCGGACGCTGGCCCGAATACGCCGATGGCGACGGCTCGTCGCTGGAACTGCGCGATCCGTTCGCCGACAACGCGCAGGGCGAAGCGTGGGCCGCGAGCGATGAGACGGGCCAGTCCGGCTGGGGCCTTTACAGATACCGCGCGGTCGCGGCGGCCAGCGTGACGCCGAATCCCGACGCGCAGTGGCGCGAGTTTGTCTTCGGCCTGCTCGGCGCAGGCGAGTGTCTGATCGACGATCTGAGCGTGCTGGAGTCGCCCGGGCCTGCACAGGTTCAGTTCGTCGCGAACGGGAATTTCCAAGGCGGACTCTCCGGGTGGCGCGTGCTCGGCACGCACGGGCGCAGCCGCGTCATCCCCGAACCGGGCAATCCCGGCAACAGCGTGCTGCATCTCGTCGCCACCGGGCCGCAGGAGCACATGCACAATCACATCGAGACCACGATTCCGAACGGACGGGCGGTGGTGAACGGTGCGACGTATGAAATTTCCTTCCGGGCGAAATGGCTGGCGGGCAACGGACTGCTCAACACGCGCCTCTACTTCAATCGCGTGGCCCGCACCACGGAACTGCTCGCGCCGCAAAACAACGGCACGCCGGGAGCGCAGAATACCCGCTACGCGACGAACATCGGCCCGACCTTCGCGGGCCTGAGCCATGCGCCCGTCGCGCCCGCGACCAACCAATCGGTGACGGTGTCTATCACGGCGCAAGACGCGCAGGGCGTGGCGTCCGCGCAAGTGTTCTGGTCGGTGAACGGGGGCGCGTTTCTCAGCACGAACATGACGGCGGGTGCGGGTGGAACTTATTCGGCCACGTTGCCGGGCCAGACCGGCGCGGCGCTGGTGCAGTTTTATGTGCGCGCGGTGGACGGTCTCGGCGCGACCTCGTCGTATCCGGCGGCGGGCGCGGCCTCGGGCGTTTATTACAAAGTCGCGGACGAACTCGCGAACCTGCCGCTCACGCACCACATTCGCATCCTCATGTCCCCGGCGGACACCGCGCTGCTCCACGCGAACACAAATGTGATGAGCAACGCCTCGCTGCCCTGCACCGTGGTTTATGACGAGCGCGTGGTTTATTACGACATGCAGGTGCGATTGAAGAGCAGCCAGCGCGGGCGCCTCGAACCGCTGCGCGTCGGCTTCCATCTTGATTTCCCGCCCGAGCAGCCCTTTCGCGGCGTACATCCGGTCATGCTGCTTGACCGGTCAGGCGGCGGCGGACGTCCGACGAGCGAGGAGATCGTGGTGCGCCACATGTTGCTGCGCTCCGGCGTCGAGGCGTTGAACGGCGACGTGGTGCGCGTGCTGGCTCCGCAGGCGGCACAAAATGGCCCGGCCATTCTCGTGCCGCGCTTTGAAGACGAGTTCAGCGAGACGGCCTTCACGGACAACGGCGGCGACGGCACGTTCTTCGAACTGGAACTAATTTATTATCCCACCACGGTGAACGGCGCGGGCTACAAGATTCCCAATCCTGACCAGGTGCAGGGTCTCGACATCTCCGATTACGGCACGTTCAAGGAAAACTACCGCTACAACTTCATCATCAAGAACAACCGGGACGGCGACGACTACGGGCAGTGGATGGCCTTCGCGCGCCCGTGGGCTTTGGCCGGCGCGCCGCTGGATGCGCAGACGCAGCAGATGATGGACGTGGACCAGTGGTTGAAAGCCTACGCGATGATCACGCTGGCCGGCATCGGCGACATGTACACGTTTGGCATCGAGCACAACTTCATGATCTACCTGCGCGGGGACAACCATAAGGCGGTGTACCTGCCGTGGGACATGGACTTCTCGTTCACACGCGCGAACAACGCGGGCCTGGTGGGCAACCAGAACCTCGCGAAAATCGTCAACCTGCCCGGCAATTTGCGCCGCTTCTACGCGCACATCCTCAGCCACCTCGACACGACCTTTAACCCCGCCTACATGAACTACTGGCTCGCCCACTACGGGCCGTTCGCCGGCCAGAGCTACACGGGGAACTCGACCTACATCCAGGCGCGCGGAGATTTTGCGCGCTCCACCATCACCACGGCGGGCGGGCTGAATCCCTTCACGCTCGGCGCGACGAACTTCTCCATCGGCCCGAGCAACCTCGCCACCATCAGCGGCACCGCGCCCGTGACCGTGGACCAGATTTTCATCAATGGCGTGGCTTATCCGGTGACGTGGACTTCGCTGAACGCGTGGACGGTTCGCGTGCCGGTGCCGGCGGGCGGGACGAACCTCGCCATCACCACCGTCAACTTGAGCGGCCAGCAGCTCACCAATATCGTCGCGACGGCCACCAACACCGCCGTGCTCGATTCGCCGGCGGGCAAGCTGGTCATCAACGAGATCATGTTCCACGGCGCGGGGGCGGACTCGGAATACCTTGAGCTGTTCAACGCCTCGACCAACACCACGTTCGATCTCGGCGGCTGGCAGGTGAACGGGCTGGGCTACACCTTCCCGGCGGGCAGCTACATCCTGCCGCAGACCTTCCTCGTGCTGGCGAAGAACCGCAGCGTGTTCGCCTTCACCTACGGCAACGCCATCACGGTCTTCGATGAGTTCGGCGGCGATTTGCAGAATGACGGCGAGACCATTTCCATCATCAAGCCCGGCCTGCCGGACCTCGTGGTGGACGCGGTGCGTTACGAGGGAAATTTGCCATGGCCCGCCACGGCGGCGGACGGCACCGGCTCGTCGTACCAGTTGATTGATTTCCGCCAGGACAACAGCCGCGCGGGCAACTGGTATGCGCGCCATGTCCCGGCGGAGTTCACGCCGGAAATTTCCACGCCCGTCGGGACGCGGGACGGCTGGCGTTTTTTCAGCGTGAGCGGGAGCGTCGGCACCGGCGACAGCGCGCTCACCGGAGTGAAGCGCCTCTGGATTTACCTCGGCGAAGCAGGCAGCGCGCTCGTCGATGACATTTCCCTCGTCGAAGGCCCAGTGGCCGAGACGGGTTATAACTACGTGCGCAACGGCGATTTTGAATCGCCGCTCGACACCGGCCTGACCAACAGTTGGATCCTCGGGACCTACGTGACGAACACGGTCATCGTCAGTGACCTCGTCCACACGGGGAGCGGGGCGTTG
>JBBQYK010000116.1:0-13064 GCA_038208765.1 Verrucomicrobiota bacterium | reverse complement strand
GCTTCCTCCCCTGCACGCTCGGCGACATCAGCAGCCGCCCGGAACACAGCGCGTTGCAACAGTGGTTGAACAACACGCGCGGCAACGAATCCGTGCTGCGCCCGCGTCTCGCCAAAGGAAAAAATCAGTCGCAGGAAGTGCCGAATCCTTTCCTGTCCCTCGCGTCCGATCCCGCTTTCGAGTCCGCAGATTTGCCCGTGGTGAACGCCACCTTGCGCGACGGCAGTGTGCTCATCGGCTCGGCAGACGCGCCGCTGGCCATTCAGGCCTCGCGCGGTCGTGGGCAAATCACCGTGCTGCTGTTCAGCCCCGAACTGGATCCGGTCCGTTCGTGGAAAAACCGCCCCTGGCTCTGGGCCAAGCTCGCCGACGTGCCGCATGAATTCCTCGCCAACGTGAACGTGGCCAACAGCGGCTCGATGTCGCTCGACGGCGTCTTCGGCGCGATGGTGGACAGCCGGCAGATTCGCAAGCTGCCCATCGGCTGGCTGCTCTTGCTGCTGCTCGCCTACCTCGTCGTCATCGGCCCGCTCGACCAGTATTGGCTGAAGAAGATCAACAAGCAGATGCTCACGTGGATCACCTTCCCCACCTATGTCGTGCTGTTCTCGCTGCTGATCTATTTCATCGGCTACAAATTGCGCTCCGGCGAAATGGAGTGGAACGAACTGCACGTCGTGGATGTCACGCCGCACGGCGGGCGCGCGGATTTGCGCGGTCGCGTGTTCTGCTCCGCGTATTCGCCGGTGAACGCGCGCTACGCCGTGGCCTCGGACACTGGTTACTCAACGCTGCGCGGCGAAGTCGGCCAGGGCGGCGCGCAGGAAGTGAGCAAGGCGCTCGTCGAGCAGCGCGGGAACGGTTTCGCCGCGCAACTGCAAGTGCCCGTGTGGACCAGCCAGTTGTTCGTGAACGACTGGTGGAAGCAGAGCGGAGCGCCGTTGAACCTGACCGTCACGCCGCGCGGCGATTCGTATGATGTGCGGATCGAGAATCCTTCCGGCAAAAAAATCACTCAGGCCCGGCTCATTATTGACGGTCGGATGTACGACCTCGGCGACATCACTCAAGGCGGGCCAAGGCTGATCAAAAGCCAGAGCGGCACGCTCTTGAACGCCTTCGTGCAGGTCAACATCACCCGGCTCAACAACGCCGTGCAGCAGCGTCAGCAGCAGTTCGGCTCCAGCGAAGGCGACCGCCTCGATGACAATTTTATCGCCATCACCGCCGCCTCCTTCCTCGCCACCGCGACGTTAAGCGCCGATCCAAACCAGCAGTGGAACCAGAACCAATATTGGAGCCGTTTCGTCACGCCGCCCGGCTTCGATCTCACCCCGCTCATGCAGCGTGGTGACGCGGTCTTGCTCGCCTGGATGCCCGGTGACACGGTGGTGCCGACGCTGAACAAATTTAATCCGCGCTACTCGAAGAAGGACACGGTCCTTCGCGTCGTCGTGCCGCTCGAAAAGTAATTTCTATGGAAGCCGCCCCAATCCCGAACCACGAACCCCAAACCACCGCCGCCCCGCCCGTCCCCGCCGTGCAAACGAACGGCCTGACGCGCACCTACGGAACGATGGTCGCCCTGAACTCGCTCGACCTCACCGTGCAACGCGGCGACCTGTTCGGCTTCATCGGTTCGAATGGCGCGGGCAAGACGACCACGCTGCGCATCCTCGCCACGTTCCTTGCGCCGAGCGCCGGCCATGCTTACGTGCTCGGCCATGATGTGGTGCGCGATGCGGATGCCGTGCGCCATGTCATCGGTTACATGCCCGACTTCTTCGGCGTGTATAAGGACATGGAGGTGACTGAGTATCTCGATTTCTTTGGCGCGTGTTACAAGATTCCCACTGCGCAACGTGAGAAGACGGTCGCCGATGTGCTCGAACTTGTCGGCCTGAGTGAAAAGAAAGGCGCCCTCATCGGCGCTCTTTCGCGTGGCATGCAACAACGTCTCGGTCTCGCGCGCGTGCTCATCCATGATCCGCAACTGCTCCTGCTCGACGAACCGGCCAGCGGCCTCGACCCCCGCGCGCGCATCGAGATGATGGCCATTCTCCAAGAACTTCAACGCATGGGGAAAACGATCATCATCTCATCGCACATCCTCAGCGAATTGCAGACGCTGTGCAATCGCGTGGCGATTATCGAGCGCGGCAAGATGATTTATTGCGGCCCCGTCTCCGGCGTGACCGCGCAACTGACCGACGCCCGCGTCATGTGGGCGAAGGTGCCCGCCGAGCAGCACGTCCGCGCGGCGGAATTGCTCAAGGTGCGCCCGGAAATCCGGGACGTGGAAACGCTGCAGGAACGCCTCAAGATCACCATGCACAATCACGAAACCGATCCCGGCGTGATTTCCGAAGTGCTCGTGACCGGCGGCGTGAAACTCCGCGGCCTGCGCGAAGACGAAATCGGCCTCGAAGAAGTCTTCATGCGCGTGACGAAGGGGGAGACGCAGTAAGGGGAGCAAACATTACGGACTGCCCATCACCAGCGCGCTCACCTCGGTCTTGAGGTTGAATTTCTTCATCCCGAAAAGCACGGAGGACACAGTCGCCTGATTCATGTCGAGCCGGCTGAATTCGCCCTCGAAGAAATCTCCCTTCCGCAAGACCACGCCCTGACGAGAGCCTTCGAGCTTTTCCTTGAACGTGTCGGGCACGGGATGGAGGACAATCGCCGCCACCTGGTTCAGCTTCGCGCTCTCGCCGGTGCCGTCCGGCTTGCGGTAGCCGACCTGGAAGTCGTTGAGCGCCGTAATCTCCGCATCAATCCAGCGTCCGTCGCGCAGGCGCACGCCCGTGGGGAGCAGAATCACCGGCTTCCATTCCGCGTGCTGCCAGGCTTTCTCGTCCCGTTCGATGCGCGGAATTTCCTGCGCGCCCGCTTTGTTATCCCTTCGTGCGGACGGCGCGGGCGGCGGCTGGACGAGATTCATGGGCGAGGAATCGCCCACGAGTCCGGTCGGCGGCTGCAACTTGAACATGGCTTCGAGCGGCATCGCCTTCTGGCTGAAGGCGAGCAGCGCCACCTTCCCGCCCTCCGCCCGCGCGGTGATGGTGCCGCCGTTCGTGTTCAGCAGGCCGCGTTCGTAGCGGTCATGCGTGTCCTTCCAATCAATGGGCAAATCCGTGATGACATCGCCGTCGCCGCGCGCCGCGAGACGGAGATTCAATTGCGGTGCCAGTCCCAGCACCACCGATCCGCCGGAGGTTCGCAGCACGCATTCATGCTTCGGCTGCTGGGTGAAGTTGACCGCGACCGAACCGCCGTTCGCCTGTGCGCGCACGCTGTCGCGGGCGCGCAGCACGTTGATGGAGCCGCCGCCGGCCTTCGCGATGAGTTCGCGGTGCGCCTGTCCCAGATAGATCGAGCCGCCGGAGGATTCCAGCACCGCCGGCCCGTGGATTTCGCCGATCATCATCCGACCGCCGGAAGTTTTCACGCGCACCGCCGACTCGCCGCGCTCCAGCCACACGTCGCCGTTCGAGGATTGCGCATCCACCTCACCCCGGATGCGGCCGAGTTGAATCTTCCCGACGCTGGATTTCGCCTTCACCGGCCCGTCGTGGTTCGTCACGGTGATGCTGCCGTGGCTCGACTTGAGGTCCAGCGGCGTCTGCGGCGGGACGTGAACGTGGAAGACCAGACCGGAACGCCCGCGCGCGGAAAGTTTTAGGACCAACCCACCATTCTCGCGCCGAAGCTTCGCGTCGGTCGCAGCGAGGTTTTCACGCCTCGCCTTCCCATCCTTCACGCGAAAGGCTTCCACCGCGATGTTCGTGCCCGGCGCGTCGATGATTTCGATCGAGCCTTGATCGACCGAGATGGACAGCTCCTCCACAGGTCTGGCGGCCTGCGTGGCGCAGCTAATTCCAATGGCGATGATGGCCCCGACCAAAGTGCATTTCATGCGGCGCGACATTCCAGTTCCACGACGCTCACGGAGCGGGCGGGAAAACGCCATTGCAAAGTATCGGCCGCCGGCAGCGCGTGCTCGCGCGGCTTGAACACATCCTTGGTAAGGGTGGCCGCGCCGGCGGCGAGGAGGGCCGCATCGTTCAAAAAGTTTCTACTGTGCATGGAAGTTGGTTGTTGCCCGATTAAGACGCAACCCAGTCCCGTGACGTTGAAAAATCCACTGGATGCAAATCCACGAACGAATGCCGGAAACACACATGCGCCATCGGAGCGCGGACCGCCGAGTCCGCGCGTTCCGAATTCACGCCGAGGCTGTTGAACTGAGGAAACCATGAACACGCGGACTCGGCGGTCCGCGCTCCGCCCGCCACGCCACGCTTCCCAAACGCGCCGCGCTCGTTATTCTCGCCGCATGTTCACCCGAATCTTCATGCTCTGCCTGGCCATGACCACGATTGCTTCCGCCGCCGATGACGTTCTGAAACTGCAACTGCGCTCGCGCACCGAGGTCGGCGTCAGCGAGAAACCGGCGGCGTGGGAGGCGAAGAGAACCGCGCTCATCATCTGCGACATGTGGGATGATCATTGGTGCAAGTCGGCGGCGCGGCGCGTGACCGAGATGGCCGGACCGTTCAATGACATGGTGAAACAGGCGCGGGCGCGCGGCGTGTTCATCATTCATGCGCCCAGTTCGGTGACGGCATTCTACAAAGACGCACCGCAACGGAAACGCGCGCAGACCGCACCCTTCGTTACGGCACGGGTGCCGCTCGCCACCGCGCAGCGCTGGGGCACAGCGTGGTGCTGGACCGATCCGAAGCATGAGGCCGTTCTGCCCATCGACGACTCCGACATGGGCTGCTCGTGCGTCGGGGCGAAGTGCGAGATTCGCGAAGCTTGGAAACGGCAGATCGCCACGATTGAAATCACTGCGGACGACGCGATTACCGACGACGGGCAGGAGACGTGGAATCTGCTCGCCGCCCGCGGCATCACGAACGTGATTCTCGCCGGCGTGCATTTGAACATGTGTGTGCTGGGCCGGCCCTTCGCCATCCGCCAGCAGGTCTATCTCGGCCAGAACGTGGCGCTGATGCGCGACATGACGGACACGATGTACAATCCCGAGCGCCCGCCGGGCGTGGATCATTTCACCGGCACCGACCTCGTGGTCGAGCATGTGGAGAAACACTGGTGCCCGACCTTCACGAGCGCGGACCTCACGGGGAAAACGCAGTTTCGTTTTCCAGAAGATCGACGGAGCGTGAAGCCTTGAGGGAATGGTGGTTCGTCGCTATCCAGGAGCAACGGCCATGAGCAAAATTGAAACACGATGTCAGTGAGCAAATGCTTGGCCCGGTTACTTCTTTTTTCGGGCGCGGCTTGATGATGACGTCCGGTGCGGCAGACGTTTGGCTAGTCGCAAGGTTCGCTCCAGAATCGGCATCACTGCGATGTCCTTCTCGCGGTTTGCCGCGCGCTTGCTGGCAATGACGCGGCGGAGCGGCAGGATTTTCACCGGCACGCCCTCCAGTTTGCCGAGGCGGCAGTGCTTCCATTCGCTCTCGAAGCTGCGCAAGCCGTCGGGCTGAAACACCGCATTGACCTGCGTGCCGTCGCTCAGTTCGTAGAGAGTTCGCGCGCGGATCGTGCCGCCTTGTTTTTGCACGATGGTCAGCAGCCGCACATACTGGCGTTCAGGCAGGCGCACCCAGAAATCGTAATCGACCGTCATCAGCGGCGCACCTTGCTCGATGGCCGCCATCGCGCCGATGAGGATACAGTCTATTTTTTCCGAGCGGAGCGCCGTAAGGAAAGCGCCGAGCGGGCTGTCTTGAGGCTGAAGTGGCATCGCTGTTGGGGTGTCATGGCGAAGAACAACGCGTGCTGCCAAAGCTCGGCTTCGTCCAGACCGCGAGCGCCGGTCAGCCGCCGGTAAATACGCGCAGCGAGATCGTTCGCGGCCTTTGGTTTTGTCTTCACCTGCACGCCGCGAGGATGCCGCCCGCCCGGAGGTCGTGCAAGCCCGGTTCCGCGACTTGCCAACGCCGGGCTTCTCCGGGGAAACGACGCCATGGACTGCAACCGCGCCCGCACCGAAAATCCCGGCGCATGGCTGGAGAAGTGCCCTGAGTTTTCGCAGCCGCTGGCGTAGCAACTCATGGAATGGATTCTCCTCTGGGAGCCGGACCTCACGGAGTCGATCAAGTGAAACAACTTCTGTTTCTCCGGGCGCTGGCCGATCCGGCGCGGCTGTTCAACGAAGGCGGCGAGAATAACACGAACATCCGTTCCACCCGCGTGACGACACTGGACGGATTGAATCGCCCTGCCCTCCGCGCCCTGCTCCGCGCCGCCGTGGAACTGGACGCCGACCCGGCCATCCCCCCCGCACCGAAGGTGAAACGCGCGCCCTGGCCGGTGCCGGTTTTTTTCAAAAAGGCGCTGACGGAAAAACGTCACGCACGCGCCGCCGCGAATTTCAAAAGTTTATCTCCGAGTTCTCACCGCGAATACCTCGTGTGGCTGAGCACGGCCAAGCAGCCGGAGACACGCGCCCGCCGTCTTGTGCAAACGCTCGCCGCTCTCTTTGCGGGACGGAAATGGGAGAAGCGGAAGCTGGCGTAACCGTCCAACACACGAAGAACGCCACCGCACGTTCTCAGAAGTCGAACGTCTTTACCCACCACGGTTCGGCGTTCTTCAACTTCTGCGTGCTGAGGAGATTGGATTCCGTTTGCAGCGCCGTGATGAGGGTTCTCCGTGGCACTTCCGTGTTGCTGGAGGTGTGGCCGTGTTTGTCGGACATGGTGGACACAGCGGTGAGGAGCCGCCCGGGCTTGTTCTGCTGGTTCTTCTTTTTGAACAGCTTCCACAGGCTCTTGGGCGTGGCGTTGAGACTGCCGTGGTGCCCGACTTTGTAGAAGTCCGTGTTCTTGAGCAACTCACGGTTGGCGGCGGCCTTGGGCGCATCGTGGAGCGCGTAGTTCCAATTCTCGAACTGCGCGTCGCCGGGAAAGAGAAATTTTTTGCCGCCCACCTCGAAGAGCAGAATGAGGCTCGTGTTGTTCATGGCGTCGTCCAGGGCGCGCACGATCTCCAGGCGCTGCGCCACATGCGCGGCTTTCAGGCGGCTGATGATCCATCGCGTGTGGGGCGGATGACGCAGCCCCCGCGCGCGTGAACCCGAAGCAAACCGCCGCGCAAAGGGCATGATGCCGCCCGCCGCCGTCAACTGCTTCGCCGACGCGCCGAGAATGTGCCAGAACTCGGCCGCGTCCTCGTCACGCTGCTTGGTGATGTCAGGATACTGCTCCGGCGTGGGCGGCCCGAGGACATGGATCTTCACGCCGGGCAGGAGCTTCGAGAGTCCGGTCTTCTTCCCGTAGTGCAGATACTCGGTCGGCCCCATCGTCATCAGATTCCGCACGGCAGACAGGTTCTTGATATTCTCCTCTCCTAGGAAGCGGAGCTGCTTGCGCGCCCGCGCGGAAAGATTCAGGCCCGGACGTTGCAACTCTTCCAGCAGCAACCCGGCGAAGGCGTGCATGCCTTCGAGTCCTGCGACAAATCGCCGACGCCCGGCGGCGCGCAGCCCTGACGCGCCGGCGGGCGGGGCGGTGGCTTCCCTTTCGGCTTTTGGATCCTCGGTCCAGGGTTGCACAACCAGCTTCGGTGTAAGTTCGCGGAGAACGTCGCCGGAACCTTTGCCATCGTTGGTGGCAAAGCCATTGATGTGATCGGCATGGCGATGCGTGGCAATGACGGCGGTGAGTTTTTTGCCGCAGTCCTTGGCAATCATCGTCGCGACTTCCTTCAGCGACGGCGCTCCGGTCGGGCGGCCAGTGCTGCCGCAGTCGATGAGGATGTGGCGCAGATCGCTACCCCCCGCGGGCGCGAGATACGCAAAGGTCAGCAGGAAACAATCGCCGAACCCGACTTGATACGAGCGGATGGTCAGCGAAATGGGCTTAGGCGTCGGCATGATTATTTTCCTCCAGGTTCTCGGAAGTCGCACCGTGAGCATGAGCGGGAGCGGATGAGTTCTGCGGAGCCGGCGGCGCACCCACCCAGCCTTCCGTGACCGCGCGCGGCCGATTCAATCCACGGTTCAAGTGCATGCGGGCAAAGACACTTGGCCCGCCCGCGCGAATGGTTTCGTTCACCGGGCGGCGCAGGAGATAATATCCCGTCTTCGCGAGATGCCTCAGCCGTTCGGACTGCTTCGCGTGGTTGCTGAGGTGGTTGTGGATGTGATATTTCAGCCGGCCCCACTCGTTGAAAATGAGTGTGCCGCCGCCGTAGAGAAACACCTCCCGGTCATCGGGCAGGAGCGCGGCAGGAGGACGCTCATAGCCCGCAGCCTCCAGTTCGTTCGGCATCAGGCGCAGGATTTGCACGTACTCCGCCACGGTTTCGCGCAGCATGAATCCATCGTTCCCCACACGCACGCACGGGCGCACGGACTGCACCTGGCTGTAGGCGTTGGCGGTCAAGCCGAGCGGATCGCGGTTTTCCCAGATGAAGCGAAACACTTCATCGGGGTCGCGTTGCATTGGCTCGTAGTGCGCCCGGTCGTAAGAAAGGCCGCCCGGCTTCTGGATCTCCTGCTCGGGCGAGCCCCAAAGGCCCGGCTCCGAATCGCGGTAACGCGAAGCCGGTTTGATTCCGTAGGCGCGAAAGCTCTTCAACAGATGCACGCGAAACTGGAATGTGGGATCGTCCGGGCGAATCTCCCGGTCGGACGTCAGCAGCGCGCTCAAATAATCCCCGAACTCCAGATGCACGGGCGGACAATAGTCGAGCGCACGAATCGTCATGGTCAGCAGAATGTCCGCCGCGCGCTGCCCTTCCTCGACCACGCGGCCGAGATTCATCTGGGTCGTCCCTTTTTGCCGCAGAGCCTCCAGGCGGTTGGCCCAAATCTCAATCAACGCGTTCAGCATCGCCGCGACCAGGATTTCCCCGCGCCGATGCGGCTCCTGAAATTCCTCGCTGCGGATTAACTTCGGATTGCGCACCAGATCGACCGAATGACGCAATGCTCCCCCGCGCGCCTGCGAAAGCGCCGAACCCATTTCCTCCGCCAGCGCGAACAACACGGATTCACGCAATTTCTCCGGCTGCATGTCCCGCGCTGAAACCGTGCCCTGGTCCCGGAACTTTCCCAGCACGCCCCGCATTACTTCGGGCAGCGCAAACACCGAGAGCAGCGCCACCACATCCGAGATGCCCTCGTGAAACGCCGCCTGGTCCGGCGACGAGGGTTCGGTGTAGCGCTGGCGCAATCCATCGACAAGCGCGTGCGTTGTCTCATGCGCCACGATGTCGTGCGAGAGGCAGGTGAAGATCAACCCTTTGCCGGCGACGGGCTTACTTCCACGAAAGCGCGGGTCCACGAAGTAACCGAAGAACAGCGCCTCATCCTCCTTCGAATAAAATGCGTTCGCGTCGCAGGTGGCGTGAGGTGCCACTTTCAATTGATGCCCGCCGAAACTCCAACTCACCCGCCGTCCCAGCGCATGTTCGAAGCGCGCGAGAATGCGCATGATGATCACATACACGTTCTGCTGATGGAACTTCGGGTCGCTCAACAATCGCTGGTCGGAAAATTTCTGGAAGGGATCGCGCAGCAGATTTTCATTCTTCTTGTCGCGCTCATAATTGTGGGCTGTCCACAGTTGGTCGCTCGCGGCGTCATAGTCGATCACTTGCACGCGATAACCCCACGGTCCCGGCTGGAGCAGTTCAGCGGGAACTGCGACTTCCGCGCGGACAATTTTCCCGCGCCGGTCCCGCAGGCCGGGGTCTTGCGCGATGATGGTGAACTTCTGCGTCGGCGGTTTGGGGAGACGACGCAACTCGGGAGCGGGCACGGTGTTTTGCTTTGGGGCTGGCATAACGTCGGCACTCTGCGCCGGAATTTTCAACTTCGTCGAGCACAGGATGGTAGGACTTATTCACAAGGCGGCGCATTTGAACACTGTTGTTAAGGAGGTGCCGCTCGCGCTGCGAGCGGAGTGCGAATGGCCCTTGCCTCGCAGCGCGAGGCTTCCCACATGGCACCCAGCTGTCAGTTCATTCACACTCGGCGCTTGCCCCGACCGCCGCGCTGGGATTTAACAGCCGGGTGTCTAATCGTTTTCGCATTGGCGTGCTTGGCTCGGGCAAGGGGTCGAACTTCGTGGCCATCGCCGACGCCATCGCGCGCGGTGAAGTGCCGGCGGAGGTCGCACTAGTTCTGAGCGACGTGGAGAGCGCGGGCATTCTCCAACATGCCCGCGAGCGTGGACTGCCGGCGGAGTTCGTCGCGCCGGGAAAATTCCGAACCAAACTGGATGAGGAGTCCGAGCGCGCCTACATCGCCAAGCTTCAAGAGGCGCGTGTCGATCTCATCGTGCTGGCGGGTTTCATGCGCATCCTGAAGGGCGATTTTTTGCGTGCATTTCAAAATCGCGTCGTGAATATCCACCCCTCTTTGCTCCCGGCGTTTCCGGGTTTGGAAGCCTGGAAGCAGGCGCTGGACTACGGGGTGAAGGTCACAGGCTGCACGGTGCATTTCGTGGATCAGGGCGTGGACAGCGGGCCGATCATCGCACAGGATACGGTGCCGGTACTGGCGGGTGACTCCGCCACGAGCCTGCACGCGAGAATTCAGGACGCGGAACGGAAGATTTACCCGGCAGTGATGGCCGGCTTCGCGCGCGAGGAGATTCAGGTGCAAGGACGCCAGATCGTGTGGAGCGGCAGGAGCGCGGAGTGATGGTGTATTGGAGTGCTAGTTTAACTGAGCACACAACCACTCCAGCCCTCCATCACTCCACCACTCCGTTGTTTTTTCAGACAGCAGAACTTAGATGAAGACCAAATCGAGCGGCGCGAAAGCCGCCAAGAAAACAGACGCCAAAAAACTGCGTCTGGGCCTGCCCAAAGGCAGCCTGCAAGACGCCACCATCGAAAAGATGGCCAAGGCGGGCTTCAACGTGCAGGTCAGCAGCCGCAGCTACGTGCCCTACGTCGATGACGACGAGATGGAAATCCGTCTCATTCGCGCGCAGGAAATCAGCCGCTACGTCGAACTGGGTTATCTCGACTGCGGCATCACCGGCCACGACTGGGTGCAGGAGAACAATTCCGACGTGCATGAAGTCGGCGAGTTTCTCTTCAGCAAAGTATCGCGCCGCCCCGCCCGCTGGGTGCTGGCCGTGCCGGAAGATTCGCCCATCAAGACGGTCAAAGACCTCGAAGGCAAACGCATCGCGACCGAAGTGGTAAACCTCACCAAGAGCTACTTGAAGAAGCATGGCGTGAAGGCCGACGTGGAGTTTTCCTGGGGCGCAACCGAAGTGAAGGCCCATGAACTCGTGGACGCCATTGTCGAAGTCACCGAGACCGGCTCCTCGCTCCGGGCGAACAACCTGCGCATCGTGGACACCCTGCTCTCGTCCACGCCGCGGCTCATCGCGAATCACGACTCATGGAAGAGCGCGTGGAAGCGCAAAAAGATCGAGACGCTGGCCATGCTCCTGCGCGGAGCCATCGAGGCCGAGGCCAAGGTGGGCTTGAAGATGAACATCGAGCAGAGCCGCTTGGCGAACCTCCTGAAAACTTTGCCCGCGCTCCGCACGCCCACCATTTCCCAGCTCAGTCTGGACGGCTGGGTGGCCGTGGAGACGATCATTGACGAGCATATCGTCCGCGAAATCATCCCCGCCCTCAAGGCGGCGGGGGCAGAAGGCATCATAGAATATCCCTTGAACAAGGTCGTGTACTGACCCAAGCTCCCGGACTAAATTTTATATGGGTTCACTGAAAAAACGCCGTAAAGCGAAGATCAACAAGCACAAGCGTCGCAAGAAGATGCGCGCCAACCGCCACAAGAAGCGCACCTGGCAGAAATAACGTGCCGCCAGCGTCCCGCTGGCTTCCGTCGGGCGGTCTCAAGCTTTCAACGCATGGGCAAGTCACTGGCTTGCTCATGCGCTTTTCTTTGGGCTGATTCCAACGGCGCGGGGATCCCGAAAACAAAGTGGCGCTCGCGCCGTGCGTGCGGTTGCGTTCGTTAGTGTTGTCGGTATTCTCCCGGCCATGCCGTTTCGATTTCTTGGGCTGTGGGTGGTGCTGGCGTCGCTGTGCTTCGCCGGTTGTGCCACGCGCAAAACTTCCGAGAGCCAGAACACGGACGGCGCTTCCGCCAAATCCCGGCCCGCCCCCGACAGCCCCGCGCAACAGGAGAAGCGCGCCACGGCGCACGCGCATTACGTTGCCGGACTCAGCCATGAGTTGAACCGCGAGATGGACATGGCGCTGGCCGAATACGAACTGGCGCTCGAAGGCGACCCGCGCAACGAAGACCTCGCCGTTGATCTCTCCCGCCGCTACGTGCAGCGCAAGGAGTTCGACAAGGCCGTCGCGGTGTTGAAAAAAGCGGCGGAGAAATCAGAGGAATCAGGCCTGATGTTCGCCCGCCTTTCGCTTGTGCATTTGCAGAAGGGCGACACCAATGCCGCCATCGACGCCAGCCGCGCCGCGATCAAACGCGCGCCATCGGCGATGGCGGGATACCAGAGCCTCTTCCACCTGCACCGCGCGCTCGGCCAGACGAATGAGGCGCGGAAAGTCATCGCGCAAGCGGACCAGCAGCCCAAGCCCGACGCGCCATTCCTCATCGACCTCGCGCAGCTTTACATGGCGATAGATGCCGAAAATTTTCGTCTGACCAATTCACCGAGCCGCATACGCGCCAAGGAACTGCTCATCCGCGCGAGCGGGATGGAGAACACGAATCTGCTTTCGCTCCAGCGGCTCGCGCAGGGCTTCATGTTCAGCGGCGAGACGAAACGCGCGGCGGAAATTTACGTGAAGATGCTGGCGCAGGATTCGGAACTGATGGGCGTGCGCGAGGCGCTGGCCGAGTTGTATCTGCGGGACAACAATCCGCAGGGCGCGGCGGCGCAGTTGAAGGAAATCATCCGCGATTCGCCGACGAATCCGCAGGCCTACTACTTCCTCGGCGCGATTGCCTACGAGGAGAAGAAGTTCGAGGAGGCGCTGGAAAACTATCGCAAGGCGCTGCTGCTCGGCCTCGACACGCAGCAGATTTATTTCGACATCGCCAGCGCGCAACTCGCGCAGCA
>JBBQYK010000115.1:0-13080 GCA_038208765.1 Verrucomicrobiota bacterium | reverse complement strand
GAGGACGTGATTCTCTGGGCCAGCGCGGAGTTCAACTTCATCAAGATCGCCGACGCCTACACCACCGGATCGTCCTTGATGCCGCAGAAGAAAAATCCCGACGTGGCGGAACTCACACGCGGCAAGTCGGCCCGTGTCATTGGCAATCTCGTGTCGCTGCTCACGCTGCTCAAGGGCCTGCCCATGACTTACAACCGCGACTTGCAAGAGGACAAGGAGCGGCTCTTCGACAGCGCGGCCACGGTGCGCGCCTGCTCGCGGCTCATGGCGGCGATGCTGGAGAACACGACCGTGAAAGCCGACGTGTGCCGCGCGGCGGCGAGCGATCCGACCTTGCTGGCCACCGATCTCGCGGACTATCTCGTGGGCAAGGGGATGGCGTTCCGTCAGGCGCATCACGTCGTGGGCGCAGTGGTGGCGTTGTCGGAGAAGAGCGGCAAGGCGTTGAACCAACTCTCGCTCAAGGAACTGCAAGCCGTGGACAGACACTTCGCAGCGGACGTTCTCGAAACCTTCGACCTGAAGAAGGCGATGGAGCGTCGCAATCTCACGGGCGCCCCGGGCACGCGTGAAGTGAAGAAGCAACTGGCGCGGTGGCGGAAGCAACTGACCTGACGGAGTGCGGGCCGCTGAGTGCGCGTGTTTAACCACCGAAGACACGGAAGACACGGAAAGGAAAGCTCCCACTGCGGTTTCTTCATTCCGTGTTTTCTGTGTTTTCCGTGGTTCCAACCTCCTGAACACGCGGACTCGGCGGTCCGCGCTCCGCTCAGAAGTGCCGGGGGAACAACCCGTGCAGGACTTCGTGCAGGCGGTGCAGGGTGATGCCGTTCTGTTGATCGCGGCAGAGCCAGTGGTTGCTCGGCTCCAGCTTGAAGGTCGGGCGCTGGTCAGCAGCACCGAAGTGAATCAGGATCGGCAGGCGGTCCATGCCGCGCAAGGCCGGCTCCGGCTCGATGGAGAGCGCGCCAGGCGAGGGCAGTTCCCGAGCGGTGTCCGCGTCGCGCCGTTGTTGATAGCGCTCGAAGACATGCGGCGCGACCTCCGCCCACAATCCCCACACGAAAACGCTGCCGGTGTCGCGCAGCGGAATCGGCAGGCAGCCGCGGATGTAGAAGCGTTTCTTCCCGATGACGCACACGTCGGCGGACATTTCGCACGCGGCCTTCTGGCGGCGCGTTTTCAAATTGAGATAGGCGCCGGGTTTCGCGAACCCGACGTCGAGCGGCAGCCCGTCGTGGGGCAGACCGCAGCATTGGCAGACATGATCCATGAGGTGTGCTGTCGGCAAATGGCGGAGATTTCTGAACTGAGGCGGCAGAGCGGGCTGTGAATTCATCGTCCTTCCTGCCGTCGAAACGGCTCACCACTTATGATGAACATTCAATTTTGTCGTGCGGCCCTGGCCGTGGGTTTTTGCTGGGTTCTGTCTTCGCTCCCATTGGTGGAGGCGGCAGGGCCGGAACTGGTTTCGGTCAATAGAATTTGGAACGCAGGCCCGCACAACGCCTTCACCGATCTGATTCGTTACGAAGGGCAGTGGTTCTGCACGTTCCGCGAAGGGGAAAGGCACGTCGGCGGCGATGGTGCGATTCGCGTCTTAACCTCGACGAATGGCGAGGACTGGAACTCGGCGGCGCGGTTGACGGAGGGTGGCGTGGATTTGCGGGATCCGAAATTCTCGGTGACACCGGACGGGCGGCTGATGCTGGCGCTGGGCGGCTCGGTCTATGAAGGCAAGACGTTGAAGGAGCGCCAGCCCCGCGTGGCCTTCTCGAAGGACGGACGCGTCTGGACGCCGCCGCAGCGCGTGCTGGAGCGCGGCGACTGGCTCTGGCGCGTGACGTGGCACGAGGGCAGGGCGTATGGCATTTCGTATCACTCACTGATTGGGGCTCAAGCGAACGGGGAGTGGGCGGTGAAATTCGTGGAGAGCCAGGACGGAGTGAATTATCGCGTAGTGAAAAATCTAGAAGTGCCGGGACGTCCTAACGAGGCCACGGTGCGTTTCCGCGAGAACGGCGACGCGGTGGCGTTGCTCCGTCGTGAGGCGGGCGACAAGGCCGCGTGGATTGGCGTGAGCCGCGCGCCGTACACAGATTGGAAATGGTCGCCCGCGGGTCTTTTTATTGGCGGACCGAATTTCCTGCTGCGGCCCAGTGACAAAATGGTCGCCGGTGGACGTCAGATGAAACCTGCGCCCGAGGGAGCCAAAATGTTCGTCGGAGAAATGAGTCTGAGTTCCGTGACTCCGCAATTGATTCTGCCCAGCGGCGGCGATTGCAGCTATCCCGGCCTGGTCTGGCACGACGACATTCTCTGGGTCAGTTACTACTCTTCGCACGAAGGCAAGAGCAGCATTTACCTCGCGAAAGTGAAGTGGGCTGCGGCAAAGCCGTGATGTCACCCGGTGGCTTATGATTGGTCGGGGGGCGCATCTCAATTTCTTGCAGGGCAGTGCAAACTCGGGGCATGACTACGGCCTGCCTGAAACACGCAACTGCTGAATCGACCTGCGCCATGCGCCCGAACCGCTACAAACTCACGCGAATTGACCAGCGCCAGACGGCGTCGTCCATGCGCTCGCGCCAGGCGGGTAAGTTTGAGGAGTGACGATGGCTATTCATCCCCCGGATTAATTATCCGTGCGCCGGTTCGAGCGAGGTCACTCACATTTCGGGTCGTGATGATCAGATCGTGGGTCAACGAGGTGCCGCAATCAAACCATCCACCGCCGGCAAGGGCTGCTTCGCCTCGGCGAGCAACTGGCCCCATCTCCGGCTGACAGCCTCGTCGATGGGCAGGATGCGCCCGCTGAACCAAGGAATGACCTCTTCTTCCAGCCAGCGCGAGAGCAGTTGCCGGGTGGCGCGCTCGGGAAGCAGACGGATGCCCTTTTCCAATTCACCGAGCGTCAACACGCTGAGAAAGAGGCTGTCCTCATGTTTGGAAACCCATCTCGTCACGCGCGGCTCAGGCCGGGGTTTCCGCAGTTCGGACAGGACGTTTGTGTCGAACAGCCAGCTCACAACGACACCTTCCTGGGCAGGCTTTGGTCGCGTGACACGTCGAGGTCGAGGCCGCGCACAGGATCAAACAGCTCCACGAGTGATTTCTTGCGGGAGGTCTCGCGCTGATAATCCTTGGCGGCCACGACGACCACGGCTAGCACGCCATGCCGGGTGATGGTCTGGGGGCCGCGCCGCAGGGCATTGTCCACCACGGTGCTCAGTTGGTTTTTTGCCTCCTGCAATGGCCAATTATTTTTCACGGTGCGAGCCTTCCGCCAGCGTTCTGGCCTGTCTAGCTAGACTTCATGGCACGAAGACAAACTCCGGTGAATTGACCAGTGACCACACGGCGTCCTCCATGCGTTCGCGCCAGGCGGGGGCGAGGCGTTGGGTCGGCGGGTCGCCGGCGCGGGCGGCGCGTTCCGCCTCCTGCTTGATGCGCGTGGCTTCGGGGTGCAGGTGATTCGACCAGGAGACGGGGCGCGTGGCTTTGCGTGCTTTCGCAGTCGTGGGTTCGCTGACGGCCAGGCGGGAGTCGAAGCCTTCCCTCAAATAGCTGGCGAACAACTTTTCCTCGTCCGGCGTCGGCAGGCGCGAAGCGACGCGCAGGAATGTTTCGCGCGTCAGTTGCGGGAGCGTGAGATCGCTGCGCACGGCCACGGCGGTCAGGGCGTTGTCGTCGGAGAGGCGCGTGATCCGTCCGTTGGCGAGCAGGCCGTTGGCGATGGCGGCGGGCTGCAATACATTCGGTGAATCGTCGCGGACGGTCTGCGCGCCTTGCCGGGATTCACGCCAGCCGAAAGTGGTCAACGTGTCAGAAATCATCTGCGCCCTGGGCATCGCGAGAGCTGGCCGATCGCGCTCGTTGGAGAGCGAAGTGAATTCCCAGGAGTGATATGGCGTGCCGAGATTGTTGAACTCCTTCACGGGGCGGCGACCGTCCACGTCCATGTTCATTTCCTCGGACTCGAATTTCTTGCCGACGGCGGAGAAGAGCGAATCCACCAACTGCTCCGCGCTCAGGCGGCGGCGCGACGGTCCGGCGAAGAGGCGCTGCTCTGGCTTGTCGCCGGTGTCGGGCCGCGCTTCGCGCTGGTAGGTGTGCGAGTTCAGAATCAGACGCGCGACATGCTTAAGGTCGTAATCGTGCGTCGTCAGTTCGCGCGCGAGCCAGTCGAGCAGTTCGGGGTGCGAGGGCTGCGCGGTTTCCCAGTCATCCACCGGTTCGACAATTCCTTTGCCGAGATATTGTTTCCACAAACGGTTAACGAGCACGCGGGCGAAGCGTTGATTGCCGGGGTCGGTGACGAGCGCGGCGAGACGTTCGCGAGAATCTTTCGTGTTGCGTTGCACGCCGGGCGCGAGTTCGTCCGGCATCGTGTTCGTCAGCGTCCAGGTCGGCTCTACTTTTGTGCCGGGCTTCAAGGTCACGTTCACCACGCGACCGATGACGATGTTCGCATTGGTGGGAATGGAACTGCTCAACGGCACTTCCTGCGGCGCGCGCTTGAGCATGGCGGCGAGGCTGAAGAGGTCGCGCTGCTTGAAGTTGTGATACGGCGCGTCGTGGCAGCGCGCACACTGCATCTGCATGCCCATGAACGCCTGCGCCACAATCTGCGCCTTCTGTGCCAGCGGCACGTCGTTCTCGCTCGCGAGTCCGAAACCCGCCGGCCCGCCGTAGTGCGCGCTGCCTTCCATGAGGATCAGTTCCGTGACGAACCGATCCATTGGCTTGTTGTCGGTGAACGCCTCGTGAACGTACCAGCGGAACGGCCCGGTGTTGTTCAGCATCGGTTTCAGGATGCCGGGATTCTCAGCGAGCACGTCCTGCCAGTAGCTCACCCAATGATCCGCCCACGATGGATGCCGGAGAAAACGATCAATGGCCTTTGCGCGGCGGTCGTGGGCGGAATCGCCGAGGAATTGATTCAGCTCCTCAACGCTTGGCGCGCGGCCGACGGTGTCGAGCGCGGCACGGCGGAGGAAGGCGTAGTCGTCGAGCAGCGGCGCGGGTTTCGTGATTGCAGTTTCGAGTTTTGCGTTGATGAAACGATCCAGGCCGTTTTGCACCGCCTCGTTTTTTACGGAAGGAATTTTGACGGGCGGCAGTTTTGCCATCTGCGCGCGCGCGCGTTGGTGGCGCATGGCCCAATACGGATCCTCGCTCGCGGCGAGTTTACGCCTCCGCTCCAAATCTCCGTGCGCGTGAAAAGCGCGGCGCTCGTCCTCATACCGGCTCCACGATTCATCCGACAACGCGACGCGCGCCCCGCCGTCGGGACTCAGCACGTAAAACATCTCCGCGTCTTTGGCTGCGAGGCTCACCGTCAATTCGCCGATTTCCGGACGGCGCTCCTTGAGGCCGATGATCGTTTCCATCACCAGGACATGTTCCGCGCCGTCGCCTTGCACCGTGGCGATGGCTTCGCCCTGGCCGGGACGCAGGTAGCGCACTTCGGGGCCGAGCGGCAGCGGCACTTCTGGCACCTCCTCGTGACCGTCCGAGGCGAGGCTGGGAAATTTCACGGTGAGCAATTGTTTCCCGTCGAGGAACAGGCGCGCACCGGTGCGCACGCGGAGCAGGAGTCGTTGTTCACCCTTCGGCAAAATCACGCGCGCCGAGGCCCGGAACAAAAACGGAGCCTTGCGATCCGTCTTGATGCCCTTCGCCGAATACTTCGTCGGCAGCACGACGAAGCCGAACGTCGGCTCGGTGTAGGTTTCACTGACGGGCGGGTTGGTGAAATTCCAACTGAGTTGATCCGGCAGGCCCTCAAAAATTTCTACACGCACGGCGTCGCGCGGTAATTCGCTGGCCGTGACCGACGGCGTATTCGTTTCCGCGCGCACGGCCGCGATGAGCAGGCACGAGACGACGACGCCAAGGATCTCGCCCGCCCGGATGCGTGTTCTTTTCATGGTGGATACACGGTGAGACTAGACCGCGAGCCTGTTGAATCAAGACTGAAACCCGCCTGTCCGTCAGGCCGATCGGCACCAAAAGTTTTGTTGCCCGGTTCGTGTGAACGGATCGTGGCACCAAAAGTCGGTGCAACGGGGGCGAGCACCGGCTTCCTTCGGTTCCAAAGGAAGGGGACAATGGGTAACACCCATTATGGCACCACGAGGCCCTCTTCACCCGCTAGCCGGATAACAGTTACTTTTGGCGCACGACGCGGAACGGGGCGGTGGGACGAGGGACGGCTGCCCCACCAAGGCGCTCACTTTCCGCAGCACTGCTTGAACTTCTTCCCGCTGCCGCAAGGGCAGGGGTCGTTGCGGCCGACCTTGGGTCCGGTGCGAATGGGCTGGGCCTTGGAGACGGCTTCGCTGGCTTCGTTCACCACGTCGGAAGCGTTGCCAGCGGCGGCGGACGCGGCGCTGCCCATCGTGTCGATGCTGCCGTGCTGGGTCTGCTTGGGCATGGAGCGCAGGAAATTCTCAAAGGCCATCATGCTCGAGGCGCTGCGGAAGATGTTGTGGCAGACCTCGGTCTTGATGTTGACCATCAATTCGTCGAACAGGCTGAACGCCTCCGCCTTGTACTCGAGCAACGGATCGCGCTGCCCATAGGCGCGCAGGCCAATGGAGTTGCGCAGCGAGTCCATGTTGTAGAGGTGCTCCTGCCACAACTTGTCAATCGCGCTCAGAATGGTGTAGCGCTCGATGGATTTGAGCGCGTCGGGCTGCTCGAAACTGATCTTGAGTTCGTACGCCTTGCGCACCGCGTCGGCGATGGCGGTGCAGACGGCGAATTGCGCGGGCGTCAGTCCGTCGAAGGCGCTGCCCGCCACGGGCGCGTCCTTGCCGCCTTCCGCGAGATCGGTGAGCTGCTCCTCAGTGAAGCCGAGGGGGAAGTTCAAATTCACCCAGTCCGCGAGGCCGCGAATGTTCCATTCGCTCACGTCCTTGTTCGAGGTGAACTCGTCCACCTTGCTGATGACGACCTCCTCCATGATGTCCATGAGGCGGTCGCGCACGTCGTCGCCGTGGATGATTTCGTTGCGGAAGCCGTAGAGCACTTCGCGCTGCTTGTTCATCACGTCATCGTATTCGAGCGTGCGTTTGCGCTGTTGGAAGTGGTGCTGCTCGACGCGCTTCTGCGCCGTCTCGATGGAGCGGTTGAGCAAGGGATGTTCAAGTTCCTGGTTTTCCTCCAAGCCCACGCGCTCCATGACCTTCACAATGCGGTCGCTGCCGAAGAGGCGCATGATGTCGTCCTCCAGCGCGATGAAGAAGTGCGATGAACCCGGATCGCCCTGGCGCGCGCAACGTCCGCGCAACTGGCGGTCAATGCGTCGCGCCTCGTGGCGTTCGGTCGCGAGCACATGCAGGCCACCCACGTCGGCGACACCCGGCCCGAGTTTAATATCCGTGCCGCGGCCCGCCATGTTCGTGGCGATGGTGATGGAACCGCGCTGACCGGCGCGTGAAACAATCTCCGCTTCCTGCTCGTGATACTTGGCGTTGAGCACGGAGTGAATCAGCCCCTCGCGTTTCAACATCTTCGAGAGTTGCTCGCTGACATCCACGGAGACGGAGCCGACGAGAATCGGCCGGCCCAGCGCATGAATTTCCTTAATCTCCCGGAGCACGGCGGTGAACTTCTCGCGCTTGGTTTTGTACACCGTGTCGTGCTTATCCTGGCGTGCGATGGGGCGGTTCGTGGGGATGACGAGCACGCCGAGTTTGTAGATGTCGAGAAATTCGCCGGCTTCCGTCTCCGCCGTGCCCGTCATGCCTGCGAGCTTCAAGTAGAGGCGGAAATAATTCTGAATCGTGATCGTGGCGTAGGTCTGCGTTTCGCGTTCGATCTCCACGCCTTCCTTCGCTTCCACGGCCTGGTGCAGGCCGTCGCTCCAGCGCCGACCCGTCATCAGACGCCCCGTGTTTTCATCGACGATGATGACCTTGTTTTCCTGCACCACGTATTGCACGTCCTTCTGGTAGAGCGCGAAGGCCTTGAGGAGTTGCGCGATGGTGTGAATCTTCTGCGCCTTGACCTCGAACTCCTGCTGAATTTTCTGCTTCTTCTCCAGCCGCTGCTTGGGATCAAGGTCGGCGGCGATGTCGATCTCGGTGTAAGCCGATGCGACATCCGGGAGCATGAAGGCGTCCGGGTCTTGCGGTGAAAGCAAGTTGCGGCCCTTCTCGGTGAGGTCCGCGTCGTGGCTTTTTTCCTCGATGGCGAAGAACAGTTCCTCCTTGTTCGCGTAAAGATCCTTCTTCGACTGATCGGCGTGCAGCGAAAGCTCCGCCTTGTTCATCAGGCGGATGTTCTCAGGGTCTTCGAGCACGCGCTTGAGTTCGTCGGAGCGCGGATTGCCGAGCTTCACGCGGTAGAGCAGGAGACCGATTTCGCGTTCCACTTCGTCGGGATGCTCAGGCTTGGCCCCACCGCCGGCCGGGCGCAGCTTCTTGATCAAGTCCTCGGCCTCGTTGAGGAAGCGCGTGCAGAGCCGCTCCTGATTGCGCACGAGTCCTTCAATCGTCGGCTTGAACTTCACGTACTGATCGTTCTCGATGCCCACGACCGCCGGGCCGCTGATGATGAGCGGCGTGCGCGCCTCGTCGATCAAGATGGAGTCCACTTCGTCCACGATGGCGAAATAATGACCGCGCTGCACCTGCTCCTCCGCGCGCTGGGCCATGCCGTTGTCGCGCAGGTAATCGAAACCGAACTCCGCGTTCGTGCCGTAGGTGATGTCGCAGTTGTATTGCTCGCGGCGGACATGCGGCGGCTGGTCGTGAAGAATGCAGCCGACCGTGAGTCCGAGAAATTGATAGACCGCGCCCATCCACTCGCCGTCGCGCGCCGCTAGGTAATCATTCACCGTCACGACATGGACGCCGCGCCCGGTGAGCGCATTGAGATACACCGGCAGCGTCGCGACGAGCGTCTTGCCTTCGCCGGTCGCCATTTCGGCAATTCGTCCGCCGTGCAACGCCATGCCGCCGATGAGCTGCACGTCGAAATGCACCATCTCCCACTTGAGCGGATGCCCGCGCACGATGACATCCGTGCCGCACATCCGGCGCGCGGCGTTTTTCACCACGGCAAAGGCTTCGGGGAGAATCTCGTCGAGGCGACGCTTCAGTTCTTCGTTGTCCGTGATTTTGGAAAGCTCGTCCTTCCACGCGGCGGTCTTCTGCCGCAGCACGTCGGCCGGCTGATTTTGCAAATCCGTCTCGTGCTGGTTGATGGCTGCAACCCGCATACGAAACCGTTTTACCTCCCGGTCATTTTTCGAGCCGATGAGTTTCTTGACGATGAATCCGATCATTTTTAGAAAAGTGGCGGGAAGCTACGGGAGAGGGAAAAGGGCGTCAAAGACTTTGCAGGCGCGATGCGGTCCATGCTCGTTTCATTTTTTCGCGCCGCGTGGATGAACGCCGCCGCGCAAGCCCTCCGGGCTTGGTTCACTTCCCCAGCACTTCCCGCAGCGCCGCCAGGCACCGCGCATTCTCCGCCGGCGTCCCCACCGAGATGCGAATCCACTCCGGCAACTGATACCCCGCCATCGGGCGCGTGATCACGCCGCGCTTCTGCAACTCGCCCCAGACCCGCGCGCCGTCGCCGACCTTCACGAGGATGAAATTTGCAAACGACGGCACGAACTCCAGCCCCAGTTCGCGGAACGTCTGCTCGTATTGCAGCAAGCCCGCTGCGTTGTTCGTGCGCGTTCGCGTGATGTGTTCGTTGTCGTCCAGCGCGGCCAAAGCCGCCGCCTGCGCGATCAAGTTCGTGTTGAACGGTTGGCGAATCTTCTCCAATCCCGCCACCAGCGTCGGATGCGCCACGCCGTAGCCCACGCGCAATCCGGCCAGGCCGTAAATCTTCGAGAACGTCCGCATCAGGATCAGGTTCGGGAATTCACCGTCGCGAATCAGCGGCAGCAAATCCGGCGCGTCGTCGAGAAACTCGAGGTACGCCTCATCCATCACCAGCAGCACATGGCGAGGCACTTCGCGCACGAGCTTCAGCAACACCTCCGTGGGCGCGAGCGTGCCGGTGGGATTGTTCGGGTTCGCCACGAACATGATCTTCGTGCGCGGTGTCACGGCCTTCAGCATGGCGGGCAGGTCGTGGCCGAAATTCTTCGCCGGCACCGTGACCAGTTTCGCGCCGAAGAGCGCCGTGACGATCGGATACACCGCGAAACAATACTGCGAGACCACCACTTCAGACTCAGCATCCAGCAGCGCGTGGGCGACGAACTCGATGATGTCATTCGAGCCGTTGCCGAGGACGAGGTTCTGCGGCGTGACGCCGAGTTTCTCCGCCAGCTTGCGCTTGAGGTAGAAACCGTTGCCGTCGGGATAAAGATGCGTCTGCTTCAGCGCCGTCTCCATCGCCGCGAGGGCGAGCGGCGAGGGGCCGAAAGGATTTTCATTCGACGCCAGCTTGATGATGTCCGCCGCCGGCATCCCCAGTTCGCGGGCGACTTCTTCAATGGGCCGCCCCGGCTGATAGACCGGTAAATTCTTCAAGGCCGGATTCAACGAAAGATTCATTGGCGGCGACTATGCGAGTTAGCGCGAGGGTTTTCCAGAGCTTGATGGTGGCACGATCTGAATCACCCCGGAACGTGTCCACCAAATCGGGGCAAGAACGGGTTTTCCACAGCCCGCAGCCAAAGCTCGCCACGTTGCCGTTCGATTGCCTTCCACATTCTCAAACTCACGGCGGTTTCAAACGACGCGGACAGGAATTTTTGTTCTACGCGTCGGGGCGCGGGCTTGGGCGGCGCGCTTTTTTCGTGGAAATCTTTTGCGTTATGCCGGTTTGGTTTCCGGTTGCGTTTCGCTGGCCGCCCCGGGAGCCGCTTCCGCCGCCGGACTTTCGGCGAGACCGTCATCTGCGAGCGGCGCTTCCGACGCGAGGCTTTCCACCACGGATTCCACGGACTCCACGGATTCCACCGTTGTCTCCGACGTTTCAGCTTCCGCAGGCTTCGCGGCGTTCGGCGTCTTTTTGGACACTTGCTTCGGCGGCTTGGGCAGCGGCTTCTTGGCCGTTTCCAGCGTGCCGTTGGCGAACTCGATCACATGACCCTGATGCACGAGCCAGTGCAGATCGGAAATGATCGCGGCGGCTTCGGGCGACAGTTCCGGCACCGCGGCGCCTTCGGTCGCGGGCTGCGTGGTGGCGACGGCGGCGGGCGCGAGCGACTCGAACATTTTCCGCCGCGAACATTTTGGGTTCGCGGTGATGAACTCCATGATGCGCTTCACGTTGTCGGACACCACCGTGGTTTCCAAATCCAGGAAGCTCGGGCGCGCGACCGAGACGTGCGTCACGGTCTTGTTGACCTTGAAGAATTGCAGGCCGTGCGAGGCGAACTGCTGGCTGAGCACGGTGGCGAGTTGCAGCGGGAAATGATCCTGATCGTGCCAGCACTCGCGCGCCAGTTGATAGAGCGGACGGCAGGGCAGGGCGCGGCTGGCCACGCCGGTGACGGTGTGCGACGGCACACTGCGGACGATGGTCGCGAGATGCGTGGCGCGGAAATGTGTTTCCACGTCCTCGCGCGTCGCGAGGTTGAGCGGTTCGGGCACGTTCAGGCAGGAGAACTCGGTCTTCCAGCTTTGGTCTTCGACCCACTTCTTCACCACTTCCTCGTCGCGCACGATTTTCACGCGCGCCTTGAACATGTCGAACGGGAGGCGCGCGAAGCGCTCGGTGTGCAGCTTGCGCAACTGGTTCTGGTAATCGTGATGGTTCGGCGGGCCAAGAATGACGCCGCTCATGCCGCACTGCCCGACAAACGTGTAAGTCCCCTTCGGCGGATCGGTCGGCGTGCGCTCGGCCTGGTAGAAGGTGCCGAAATGTTTTTGCAGCACATGCGCCATCGCCTCGTCCTCGCTCAACCACAGCGTGTCATCCAGCGCGCAGACGAACAACGGCTGCGCCACCGAGCCGTCGGATTTCTTCTTCGTGGTGAAGACGACATTGTAACGCTCGGGCCGTTCCAAAACGATCTTGGCGATGCCGAAGAGCGGGTAGGCGCGACCGGTCACTTTGATCTGCCGGGACAATGAATCGACGCCCTCGTCGTTCGGGCGCAACTGCGCGTCCACGTCGGGCAAGGCCACTGGGGCCGGGCGTTCCGCTTCGGGACGCCGTTCGCCGCGCCCGCCAAAATCACGACGGCCCTGGCCGCCAAAACCACCGCCGCCCGCCGCGCCGCCACCGCGACGATCCTGCGGGCCGCCGCGCCCGCCGCCCCCTTGCGGACGCGGGCCACGCGATTCACCCGGACGGCCCGGGCGCGGGCCACCGCCGCGACCACCGCGGTCGCCATCCCGGCCACCACGACGATCTCCGCGACCACCTTCGCGCTCTTCGCCGCCTTCATACTTGGCGTACAAATTTTTGTTCGCCGGCTGCTGGGCCCAGGCCGGGAGGAACAGCGAATCCAAATCCAAATCAGACGATGTGCTCATTTAATGTTGTAAAAGCGGGTCGGACAATGAATGGCGGGCAAAGTGAATGCAAGAGCCGCGTCCGGGCACGGGGTTGTTCAAAGTTCGTGGTTCAAAGTTCTCCGACGCCCCACCCGCCACCGACGGCCCGCCGCCGCTCTCCGCCAAAAACAGTTTCCAGATGCACTCCACGCGCCCAGCGCTCCAAGATTTCTCCTTTTCTTCCCCGCGGCCCGGGAGCAGAGGCCCGCCACTCCGAACCACCCTGCGCGCACCGGACACGCGCGGCCCGTCTCGGAAACAAACTCAACGCCATCCCGGCCCTCACGCTGATGCCCAGCGATTTCATCAACGACTCCGCCCCGCGCCGCCTCGAAGAACTCATTCGCCAGGCCGAGCGGGCGCGCGCCAGCGACATTCATCTCCAGATGTTCGGCAAGTCCGCGCAAGTCTCCCTCCGCCTCGATGGCATGATGTCGCCGCCCCAGCCTTTGCCTGAGCCGCTGGCCGAGCGCGTCTTCGGGCGCATCAAGTTTCTCAGCAAGCTGAAGACGTATCAGGAGTCGCTGCCGCAGGACGGGCGCATCGACAAAGCTGAAGTCGGCGCGACGAGCGACATTCGCGTGGCGACGTATCCGAC
>JBBQYK010000114.1:0-13166 GCA_038208765.1 Verrucomicrobiota bacterium | reverse complement strand
CAAGGCGTGAACAATGCGGATCGCATCAATTTTAACTCCGGGAATACGACGGTCTGGACCAACGCGGTGCATGGCCTGCAAGGGCACCTGCTGCGCACCGACGGCAGCGTGGCGTTGACGGTTTCAGCCACGCTCATCGCTGATTTTCAGCGACTGCTGGATGATAACGGCAGCGCCCACCTGCTCCGCGCCCGCTGATGAAAGCCTGCCCCTCCCCATGAACCTTCCCACAGATTCAGAACGACCACGGAGCAGAAAAACATCCGTGGTCGCTCTGAATCTGTGGGCCAGATTTTGGTTCATGGGTTCAAAATGCGAAGGCCTGCTTCGGGGAATCCTGCCCCCGTCCGAGTTCGCGCGAAGTTCACGCATCCGGCGTGGGCTGGACTCCGAAATCGCCCGTATGGCCACCCGCCCAAGCGGGATTTGCCGTGGCAACGAGCCTGCTTGTCTTTCAGTTGCTATGAGGACTTCTGGGAAAACCATCGGGGCGGGCGGCGACGGTGCCTCCGTCATTTCCAATCACCCCATTCTGGTGCGCGCCGCAGAAAGCGTGGGACGCCTCGCGCGCATCACGCGCGGACGTGGAACGCGCGCCGTGGTCTTGGCGGAGAAATCCGCCTTCGGCTGGGCGGCGCGCCCCGCCGCGCGCAGACGCCGCGCCTTCACGCGCGTGGAACTGTGCGTCTGTCTTGCCGCTGCGGCACTGCTGGCCATGCTCGCGCTGCCCGCGCTGGCCGCCAGCCAGTCGCGCGGGCATGTGGCGCAGTGCTTGAACAACCTCCGCCTCATGGGCCGCGCGGTGCAGATGTGGGCGTCGGATTACACCGGGCAACCGCCGTGGCGTACGTTGCAAACGGATGGAGGGTTGATGCCAATCTCGGGCAGCCGCCCTGGCAATGCTTGGTTTGACTACCTGAGCTTGTCTAACCAACTGGGCACTCCGAGAATTTTGGCCTGCCCGGCGGATCAGGGTGTGCTCATGGCCTCGGATTTCACATTCAACATCAACGGCGGTTATGCCTCTGTTGCTTATCGCGCCAGGGCTACGAGCTATTCGTTGAATCTGGAGTCACTCACAGAGCAACCCCAAGTTTTTCTCGCCGGAGACCTGAACATCAATCTCATCGGTGCGACCACCGGCTGCCAGACTCGAGTGAATAACGCATCTATCTTCAATAACTTCTCTGCTGATAATCATGTTTGGACGAACCGCGTTCATGGAGTAACCGGCAACATCGTCACCATGGACGGCTCCGTCGCACCGACTTCCAGTGAAGAAATGCGCGCATCACTGAAGGTCTCGGATGACAACGGCTCCGTGCATCTGCTCCGCGCCCGATGACTTAAATTTTTTTAGAGCGGAACCTTATGAAAAAATTACTGACCAGTCTTCTCGCACTCGCAACCATCGCACCGCTCGCGTTCGCCGCCGTGGTCTCGCCGCCCGCCACGCCCTCCGTGGCCGCCGGTGGGAATTCCTTCAACCCCGTCTTCAGCGCGGATGGGCAGAAGCTCGTCTTCGTCAGCCACGCGAACAATCTCGTGACCAATGACAACCTCGGGCTGTGGCTCGATGTCTTCGTGCGCGACCTCGTGACCAGCAACACCGTGCTCGTGAGCGTGAGCACGAACGGCACGGGCGGCGCGAACGGGGACGCGAATTACCCGAGCATCTCCGCGAACGGCCAGTTCATCGCCTTCGCCAGCCGCGCCAGCAACCTCGTATCCGGCGACACGAACGACGCGGTGGATGTGTTCGTGCGCGATGTGGTGGCCGGCACAACGCACCTCGCGAGCGTGGATGTGAATGGCAATGCGCCCGCCGATCCGAACCTCTCCTCCATCATCCCGCTTTCCGGTAACCCGATGATTTCCGCCGATGGCCGCTACGTCACGTTCGAGAGCCGTGCCGCCACGCTCACGGCGGACAGTGTCACCGCGGGCGATGTTCACCTCTACCGCCGTGACATGTGGTCGAACGTCACGGTGCGCGCGAACGCCAGCGTGGCGTTTAGCCCTTCGACCATTAAACACGAACTCGGCGGCATCACGCCGGACGGCGCGTTCGCGGCCTACAGCCGCCGCACGAACAGCGGCGCGAGCAGCGACGTGTTCCGCCAGCAAATCGGCTCCGGCACCGTCTGGCTCAGTGCGAACGTGGCGGGACTCGTCGCCGGCGCTTACCGCTGCTCGCCGCCGGTGTTGAGCGAGGACGGGCGCTACGCCGCCTTCCATGTCACGCCGCTCCTCGGCCCCAACTCGCTCGTGGTGCGCCATGACGCGCAGGGCGGTGCCACGGATGTCATCAGCCAGGCCGCCACGAATCTTCTCCACGGCCTGAGCCTCAGCGCGGACGGGCGCTTCGTGCTTTACGAGGAAATGGACGGCGTGTTCAGCCGCGTGCGCGTGTGGGATGCGCAATTGAACAACAGCGCGTTGCTCTCCTGCGGCGGCAATGACGCGCGCGGCAATCCCGCGATGAACGCCGCCGGCACGGCCTTCACCTTCGTGGGTTGCTCGAACATTTTCGCCAACGGCACGAACACGCTCGGCGTGTCCGTGCGCGCCAGCGTGAGCACGAACGGCGGCGCGAGTCTCGGCGCGTATCAATTCTCCACGCTGGTCATCCGCTTCGATGGCGCGCGCGTGGCCTTCGCCACCACCGCGAACGATCTCGTGAATGGCGACCTGAACGGTCAAAGCGACATCTTCCTGCGCGACGTGAACACGCGCGTGACGGAACTCATCACCAAGGCCGCGCCCTCGAAGCCCGCGACCACGGCCTTCGCCCATTCCTTCCTCGGCCCGAACAGCGTGAGCGCGGACGGGCGTTTCATCGTCTCGACTCGCTACGATGATCCGTCCGCGTGGGGCGACACAAACGGGGCGATGGACATTTTCCTGAGCGACAAGCTGCTCGGCACCACGCACGCGTTGAGCATTGATACGAATTTGTATTCGCCAGCGGAGGGCGGCGTGTCTCCGGGACCGGGCGGATTGTTCTACCGCTCCAGCACGAACAGCTACGCCAATGCGATCATCAGTGCGGATGGCACGACGGTGGCGGCGATCATGGGGACACCAATTCAAGGGGCACCCGCATCGCTTTACCAAATTCACTGGGCGCGCTCCTCGAACGGCGTGTTTGGCCCGTTCACCATCGCGCACCGGGCGGGACCGGCTTTGAACAGCTTGACTGGCAACGGCAGTTCGTCTGCCCCTTCGCTCAGTTCCAATGGCCTGGACATCGCCTTCACCACGACCTCCAGCGATTTCACTTACATCAATGGCGTGGACAACAATTTTGCGGCCGACGTGGTGTTGCGCCGTCCGGACGTGGGGAACGATGTCGTGAATTACCTCGTGAGCATCACGCCGGGCGGCGTCTCGGGGAACAATGTTTCCAGCAATGGACTCATCAGCCCCGACGGACGCTGGGTGATTTTTGAAAGCCTGGCCAGCAACCTGACGCCGGATGGCACGGATGGCTTGTTGAATTTGTATGCGCGTGACCTGTGGTCAAACGTCACGCACCAGATCAGCCAGCCGGTTTCGGTCTCGCCGGTGATGCGGTTCACCGGCGGCACGGCCAGCTTCGGCCCGGACTCGCAGCGCGTCACGTATTGGGTGCAGCAGTCCTCGCCGCAGTCCTCGTTCGTAGTCCTGCATCATTTGCTCGCACGCACGAACATCGTCACGGCCACGGACATGCCCGGCTCTGTTGCGACCACCAAGCCGTCGGCCAGCGCGGATGGGCGGCATGTCGCCTATCGTGCCCGCACCGCCAGTGCCGCCGAAATCCGGGTGCGGGATCGGGTCACGGGCCAGACTGATGTGCTTGATTCACGCGCCTTGCTGACCAGCTTTGATGCGAATCCACTCATCAGCGGCGACGGGCGCTACGTGGTGTATCGCGCCAAGTTTCCGGCCTTGGAAATTCACACGAACCAGATCCTCGTCCGCGACCGCCTGCTCGGCACGACGCTCATCGTCAGCGCGAATGCGGGCGGCGGTGCGGGCAATGCGTCGTCCACCAAACCCGTGCTCGCCGCGAATGGCCGCACCGTGGTCTTCCAAAGTTTCGCCAGCGATCTCGCGGCCGGCGATTTCAACGACAGTCGCGATCTGTTCGTGCTCACGCTGGGCGGCGTGGATTCGGAACCCGACGGGATGGATGATGACTGGGAGATGGCCTACTTCGAGACGCTGTCGCGGGACGGCTCCCTAGATTGGGATAATGACGGCGCGACCGACCTTGCAGAATTTCTCGCCGGAACCGATCCGAAGAATGACGGCTCCATCTTCCGCGTGTTGACGGTGGCTCCGGCGGGCGGCGGCGCCACGCTGTTGCTCTGGTCCGGCAATCCCACGCGCAGTTATCGCGCGGAGTTCAAGGACGACCTCGCGGCCGCATCGTGGACGGCTCTGACCGGCACGATTTCTTGGAACGGCACCACCGCGAGCATCGGTGACCCCACGGCGGGAAGCGCGGCTAACCGGTACTACCGCGTGCTGCGTTTGCCGTGAGCGTGCCCCCGCATCCTGCCGGGCGGAGACTCAGTGACGACGGACGCGGATCGACGCGGGAGATACGTTTGGGTTTTCCGCGCACCTCACCCGGCGGGACGCCGGGGGCACGTGGTTGCGCGAAGTTCGCGCGGGTTGCGTGAGGTTCACTCGTCTTAACGCCCCGGACTGCTAGCTTTCCCTAATTTTCCGAAGGATTCAGCACGCCCGCCGGCTGGCAATGCGTTTGCTAAGTGGTTGGCATCGGAGCGCTTTTCCCGGCGCTTCGGTTAGTGAAGGCCGCGAGACTTGTCCCTGTCGGCCTCTTTGTTTGGGGAGGCGGCGGTCCGACGCCGGGCCGCCGCCCCAGTTTTCGCAGGCGCGTACGTGAGTTGCGGGTGATCACGTGACTGACGTGGTGAGCGCGCCCTGTGATAAGCAAACGGCGGCCGGAACGAATGTCTGTCCTGGGCCGGCCGCCGTTTTGCTTTTCTTCCCCCGTTGTTTTCGCTTTCAACCTTTTATCCCTGCGGGGGTGCGGACCGCCGAGTCCGCAGCTTTGAGTTCACGAATGCCCGCAGCGGGAATGATCCGTCTTATGATCCGGCGGACAAGGCTGTCCGCCGCACCGGCCAGAATCAACGCGGCCTTGTGACCACGCCTTCGATCACAAAAATCTTTCCCTCGACCAGTTGTGTGGTCGTGCCGTCCGCCTTGATGATTTTCCCGTCGCCGAAAACTTTTGTCCCGTCATTCATCATGATGCTGCGGTCGGGTTCCACGGTGAGGAGCGTGCCGTCCTTCTGCACTTTCACCTGGCCACCTTGCAGCGTGATGGTGTCGCGCGCGGGCCGTGCGCCACCTTGGAGTTGGAACACCTCGCCATCGAGCAGCCGTCGGGACGCGCCGCTGCGGGACGTGACCTTGCCGTCGGGATAAATCGTGGTGCCGTCGGCGAGCGGCACGGGGCCGGACGCGGCGGCGGGTTCGCCGTCCTTGACCACGGTCACGAGGCCGCGCCGCAGCGTCACATGATCCATCACCGGCTGGGTGGTGCCGTCGGATTTGGTCAGCGAGCCGTCTTTGCTGATCGATTCGCCATCGAGCAGCGCACGCATCTTGCCGCGTTGCACGGTGAAGGTGCCGTTTGTTTTCACGATCACATCGAAGGGCAGGCTGGCCTCGTGCGGAGCGAGCAAGGCTTTGCCGCCGGGCCAGGTCAGGACCTGGCCGCCTTGGAATTGAACTTTGTCCACGACGTTGGTTTCAGCCGCGAACGTGGCGGCGGCGGAGAGCAGGAGCACGAGGCTCGGAACGATAACTTTCATAAGCATGATTCGGTTCCCTGTTCAGCGGCAGGCGGGCGGCGCGGCTTGACCGTCCTGCTCACCCGGCGCTTTCCAGCGCGTGTCGTCGGGCGGACATGCGGCGGTCATTTCAAGATACGCTGTCGCGACGCACTTTCAGAATCGGGGCTTGACGCCCTTTGGAGCGTGGCCTAGAGAACGCGCACAATTAACGGAGAAACCCATGTCTGAAAAAAGTATCGAACAGCGAGTGAAGGAAATCATCGTCGAACAGCTCGGCGTCAACGCGGATCAAGTGACGCCAGATGCCAAGTTCATCGAGGATCTCGGCGCGGACTCGCTCGACACCGTCGAGCTGGTCATGGCGCTCGAGGAAGAGTTCGGCAACGAGATTCCTGACGAAGAGGCCGAGAAGCTACAAACCGTCGGCGACGTGATCAAATACGTCGAAGAGAGCCAGAAGTAATCCTCACGATTTTCAGGGGCAGCTTCGTCCTCGCGCGGGGCTGCCCCTTTGCTTTCTATGTCCGCGAACTATTCAGAGCGCAGAGTCGTCATCACCGGTCTCGGGGTCGTCTCGCCCCTCGGGCGCATGGAGGATCTCTGGAAGAACCTGCTCGCGGGCCAGTGCGGCATTGACCGCATCACCCATTTCGATCCGGAAAAGTACGACACCAAGATCGCGGCGGAGGTGAAGAACTTCGATGGCACCGCGGCGTTTCCGTCGCCGAAGGAAATACGGCGCACCGATCGTTACGCGCAGTTCGGCGTCGCCGCCGGCTTCGATGCGCTCAAGGACTCCGGCCTCGATCTCGACAAGGTGAATCGCGACGAAGTGGGCGTCTTCATCGGCTCGGGCATCGGCGGTCTCCAGACGGTCGAGGAGCAGCACACGGTTTTGATGGAGCGCGGGCCGGGACGGCTCTCGCCGTTCATGATTCCCATGCTCATCCTGAACATGTCGTCGGGACTGTTCTCGATGTATTACAAGCTGCGCGGGCCGAACGTGGCCACCTGTTCCGCCTGCGCGACCGCGACGCACGCGATTGGCGAGGCTTGGCGCACGATCAAGATGGGTGACGCGAAGGTGATGTTCGCCGGCGGCACCGAGGCGACCATTGTGCCCATCGGCATCGGCGGCTTCTGTGCCATGCGCGCCATGAGCACGCGCAATGACGAGCCCAAGAAATCCTCGCGCCCTTTCGACAAGGATCGTGACGGCTTCGTCATGGGCGAAGGCGCGGGTGTGCTGGTGCTCGAAGATTTGGAACACGCGAAAGCCCGCGGAGCGCGCATCTACTGCGAACTTGTCGGCTACGGCAATACCGCCGACGCGAATCACATGACCTCGCCTGCGCCCGAAGGCGAAGGCGCGGCGCGCTGCATGAAGATGGCGCTCAAGAACGCGCAGTTGAATCCAACCGACATCCAGTATGTGAACGCGCACGGTACTTCGACGCCGCAGGGCGACGTGTGCGAGACGCAGGCCATTAAGACCGTCTTCGGCGACCACGCCAAGAAGCTCGCGGTCAGCTCCACCAAGGGCGCGACCGGCCACATGCTCGGCGCGGCGGGCGCGGTGGAAATGGCCGTGTGCGTGAAGGTGCTTCAAAACCAGATTCTCCCGCCCACGATCAATCTGGATAATCCCGATCCGCTTTGCGACCTCGACTACGTGCCGCACACCGCGCGCGAGGCGAAGGTGGACGCCATCATCAACAACTCCTTCGGCTTCGGCGGGCACAACGCCTGCGCCATCGCGAAGAAGTTCGTGGACTGAACGGTGCGCGGACCGCCGAGTCCGCACGTTTCTTATTTTGCCTCACGCCAAGGACGCGAAGGACGCAAAGGGAAACTAAAACTCCATCTATGCGCCCTTCGCGTCCTTGGCGTGAGGCATTTTCCCCCGTGAGCCATGCGTACACGTGGACCCGGCGATCCGCGATCCAAATAAAAAAGGCGGCGGTCCTCACGACCGCCGCCTTCACCAAAAAATTCCGCTCAGATCACTTGTCCACAATGTCCATCCGGTAGCTGGGCGAGAGCTTGCTGTCCTGCTTCGGGCTGCCGTAGCCGCGATACAGGTAGTCCACCTTGAAATGATAGACCGTGAAGTTCTTGTCCGCCGGCACGGGAATCACCGCCTCAAAACGGTTGGCGATGTTGAGCGCGGGGCGCATCGGATACTGCTCGTAGCCGATGACGACCACGGGCTTGAGCGAGCCGTCGATCAGCGACTGCTGCTGGGTATCCCAGACGAATTCGACGGGATACACGCCGGACGCCTGGCGCACTTGGCGCGTAGGCGTCAGGTTCGTGATGCGCGAGGTCGCGCAGCCGGAGAAAAACAGGGCGCAGACCGCCGCCATCAATGCAAGTTTTCGCATAGGCCGCAGAGGCTACAGGCGAGCATCGGGTTGTAAAGTTGCATTTGGGGGTTACTCGCCTTCGACGCGTTCAATGCGCGCACCGAGGTTCTTCAACTTGGTATCAATCTTCTCGTAGCCGCGATCCAGGTGGTAAATGCGGTTCACCTGCGTCGCGCCCTTGGCCGTCATGCCGCAGATGACCAGCGCCGCCGACGCGCGCAAATCGCTCGCCATGACCGGCGCGCCACTGAGCGGACGCCCGCCCTTCACGATGGCGCTCGGGCCTTCAATCGAAATGTCCGCCCCGAGCCGCGCCATCTCCGGGACGTGCATGAAGCGCGATTCGAAGATGCGTTCGGTGATGATGCTGATGCCCGGCGTGAGCGCCATGAGCGCCATCATCTGCGCCTGCACGTCCGTCGGGAAACCGGAATACGGCAGCGTGGTGATGTCCACGGGCTTGAGGCGCGAACCGCGTTTCACGAGCAGGTTCGGGCCGGAGCGTTCAATCTTCACGCCCGCCTCGCGCAACTTGTCGAGCACCGCGTGCAGATGATCCGCGCGCGCGCCTTTGATCAACACTTCGCCATTCGTGGCCGCCGCTGCGATGATGAACGTCGCCGCCTCGATGCGGTCGGGAATCACTTCATGCTCCGCGCCGTGGAGTTCTTTGACGCCGGTAATCGTTACGGTCGGGCTGCCTGCACCAGAAATTTTCGCGCCCATCGCGATTAGAAAATTCGCCAGGTCAATGACCTCCGGCTCGCACGCTGCGCTCTCGATGATGGTCACGCCTTCGGCCAGCGACGCGGCCATCATCACGTTCGCGGTGCCGAGCACCGTGGGGCCGGAGCGACCGCCGAGAAATGTTTCCGTGCCGAGCAGACGCGGCGCTTTGGCGATGATGTAGCCCTTGTCGATGATGATCTTCGTCCCCAGGTCGCGCATTCCCTTCAGGTGCAGATCAATCGGACGCGTCCCGATGACGCAGCCGCCGGGCAGCGAGACCTGCGCTTTCCGCAGCCGCCCGAGCAGCGGGCCAAGGATGCAGATCGAGCCGCGCATCTTGCGGATAAGTTCGTAGTCGCCGTGGGCCTTGAGCTTCGCCGCCTGCACTGTCACGGTGTTGCCGTCGATCTTCACGGTCGCGCCGAGCGAGGCGAGAATCTTGCCCATGAATCCCACATCGCTCAGGTCGGGCACGTTGCGGATCACGCACTTGTCGCGCGTCAGCAGCGTGGCCGCGAGGATGGGGAGCACGGCGTTTTTCGCGCCGCTGATTTGAACTTCGCCGTGCAACGGCACGCCGCCTTTGATGAGCAAACTTTCCATGGGAACTTTTTTACGAACTCGCGTTCAGACGACGATTCATTCGCCGCGCCGCGCGATTAGAATTCTTGGCCGCGAACTGTAGTCAGCGACGATCTCCTCGACAATCCACTTCTCGTCAAAAAACAACTCGGCCAGCGCCGTCTCTTGTCCGTCGCCAAATTCGAGCATCAGTTTGCCATGCGGTTTCAGGAACGCGCCCGCCTCCGTCGCGAGACGCCGGTAGAAATCCAGCCCGTCCGCGCCGCCATCGAGGGCCAGCCGTGGATCGAAGTCTCGCACTTCGGGCGAGAGCGTGGCGATTTCCTCGGCGGCGATGTAGGGCGGATTGCTGACGATGAGGTCGAACTTCATCCCCGCCGGAAGCGCGGCGAAGGCGTCGCCGAGATGAAACACGATTCGTTCCTCGACTTCATTCGCCGCCGCATTGTCCCGCGCCAGCGCCAGTGCCTCCGGCGAAATGTCCACCGCGTGAACCGCCACGCCCGCCACTTTCTTCGCGATGGCGATGGCGATGCACCCAGTGCCCGTGCCGAGGTCGAGCGCCAGCTTCGCGCCCGCGTTCGGAGCGCCGGCTTCCAGCACGGCGCGTTGATCCTCCCCTGCCCGAGCCGTGCTGGAAGCTGGCGCTTCAAGAAATTTCCACGCGCGCTCGGCCAGCAACTCCGTCTCCGGCCGCGGCACCAATGCCGCCCGCGAGCATTTCATCTCCAGCCCGCAAAACGACGTGCCGCCCGTGATGTGCTGAAACGGCTCCCGCGCCGCGCGCCGCATCACCAGCCCGCGCACGGCGTTCAACTCCGTCTCGTTCAACACACGCTCGAAGTTCAGGTAGAGCTTGAGTCGCGGCATGTTCAGCGCATGGGCGAGCAGCAGTTCGATGTTCAGTCGGGGCGACTCCACGCCTTTCTTCTCAAGGAATTCGCTGCTGCGCCGGATGATTTCCAGGACGGTCACTGGCGCAAGGGAAGATCAGCGGCCGGGGAGTGGCAAGCGTTCGTTTGGTGCCCCCGGCGTCCCGGCGGGGAGGTTTCCGATTTTCCAACGTCACTCGGCTCGACGAGCGGCTACAAAACTTCCCGCGTTCACTTCCCGGCGGGACGCCGGGGGCACCGGGGCGCGGTCGCCGCCATTTCTCAATTTGTATTCGCACCGCCCGCTCCCTACCGTCCGCGCCGGTGCATCCCATCGTCTTCAAAATTGGTTCGTGGCCCGTCCACTGGTACGGCGTGCTTGTGGCCCTCGGCTTTCTCGCCGGTCTCTGGACGGCGAGCCGTCGCGCGCCGCGCTCCGGCCTCACGTCTGAGCAAGTCGGCGACGCCGGGCCTTGGCTGATTCTCGGCACCGTGCTCGGCGCGCGCTCGCTTTACGTCGGCAGCTATTGGGAGGAAAAGTTCGCCGGACGGCCGTGGTGGGAAATGTTCATGGTCCAGAATGGCGGGCTGGTTTATTACGGCGGCCTCATCGGCGCGTCGTTGGCGCTGATGCTCTTCTGCCGCTTCCGCAAGGTGCCGCTCTGGAAACTCGCCGACGTCCTCGCGCCCAGCATCGCGCTTGGCTACGTCTTCGGACGGCTCGGCTGCCTGATGAACGGCTGCTGCTACGGCAGCCAGTGCGCGCTGCCCTGGGCCATCACCTATCCGCGCAGTGCGAACGACACGTTTCCGGTGGACGCCGAGCGTGGCCTGCCGGTGCATCCCACGCAGGTTTACGATTCGCTTCTGAACCTCGCGCTCTACTGCTTTCTCGCGTGGCTTTATCGCCGCAAGAAATTCGACGGCCAGGTCTTCGCCGCCTACCTCATCTGCTACGCCCTCACGCGTTCGTTCGTGGAATACTTTCGCGGCGACTACACGGCGGCGCATTTGAGCGCGGGACTGATCACGCCGGCACAATTGATCAGCGTGGGAATTTTGATCGCGGGCGTGACGCTGGGCGTCGTGTTGTGGCGCCGAAATCCCAAATCCCAAATCTCAAATCCCAAATAAGCTCCAAGCTCCAAATTCCAAGGCGGCCACCTCGGAACGCCGTTCGTGCGAATGGTGAGTGCGGTAGGGCGTCGCTGTCCTCAGCGCGCCGGGCCACGACTCGACGGCACGCGCCAGAACTGAGAACGCCTCGCCTCGGCGCGCTGAAGACAGCGACGCCCTACCTGCGCCTGTCGTTCTTCAACCCGCCCCTTCGCGCCGCCCGTGCGCGTCTTGGAATTTGGATTTTAGACGGTTGGAATTTGTTTGGAGTTTGGAGTTTGAAGTTTGGAGTTTTGTCCACCTCGTCCTGATGCTCGCCCGCGCTCCCATCTTCCTCGTCGGCCCGACCGCTTCCGGCAAATCCGCCGTCGCGCTCGCGCTCGCGGAGAAGCTCGGCGGCGAAATCATCTCCGTCGATTCGATGCAGGTCTATCGCGGCCTCGACCTCGGCACGGCCAAGCCCGGTGCAGACGAGCGCGCGCGGGTGCCGCATCACCTGATTGATGTCGTCGAACTCACCGCGCCGTTTGACGCGGCGAAATTTGTGACGCTGGCGCAGGCGGCGGAAAAAGAAATCCGCGCGTGCGGCCGCATCCCGATTTTCTGCGGCGGCACCGGCCTGTATTTGAAAGCCCTGCTCGATGGCCTCGGGACCGCGCCGCCCTCCGACGCTGCGGTCCGCCAGGAACTCGAAGCCACGCCGCTCGATACGTTGCTCCGCGAACTTCAGCGGCGCGATCCCGCGACCTACGAACGCATCGACCGCCAGAACCCGCGCCGCGTCGTGCGCGCCCTCGAAGTCATCCGCCTCACCGGCCAGCCCTTCTCGCCACAACGCGCTGAGTGGCGACCTCCCTCAACTCTCAGCTCTCAACCCTCAACTCTCCTCGGCTTGCAGCGCGCTCCCGTGGATCTCCGCACCCGCATCCACGCTCGCGTGGAGGAAATGTTCGCGCGCGGCTTGGTCGCGGAAACGCGCGCCCTGCTCCCCCACGGACTCGAACAAAACCGGACCGCCATGCAGGCCATCGGCTACCGTCAAGTCGTGGAGCATTTGCGCGGCGAACATTCGCTCGCCGACACCGTCGAGCTGGTGAAAATCAAAACCCGCCAGTATGCCAAGCGCCAGATGACGTGGTTCCGACGGCAGCTTTCGGTGCAGTGGATACAAGTGGATGCTGATGCCGAGGTCGTGCTGCTTGCCGAGCGGTTGGCGCGCACGCGGTAGGCAGTGTCCCGGCACCATGACCGGAGCGCGGACCGCCGAGTCCGCGTGAACCAGCTCCGCCAAAAGTTCGCGACTTCCGCGTGCTGCCGAACACGCGGACTCGGCGGTCCGCGCTCCGCTCCTGCCACACCTATTTCTTGCCGCGACACAACGCTTCGCGACAGTCTCCGCCTGCGATGAAAAAGTTTCTGCTCCTCCTGTGCTGCGCCGTCCACGCGGCGCTAGCCGCCGATCCCGCACCGGATAAATCATTCCCGCAAGAATTGGAGCAGAAGGCCCGCGTGCAGTCGTACGTCATGCCGCCGGCGGAGAAATTGTTGCCGGCGGACACGCTGGCCTTTCTCACTGTGCCGGACTGGACGAAGGCGCAGGCTGCGTTCACCAATTCCACCACCGGCCAGCTCTGGGCCGACCCCGCGATGAAGGCGTTCAAGGACGCCTTCTTCGACAAATT
>JBBQYK010000113.1:0-13218 GCA_038208765.1 Verrucomicrobiota bacterium | reverse complement strand
AATCCATCGCGCCTCGCCACCTCCAAAAATCCAAACCGGCGGGTTGCTCCGGCTTCAATGACAGTCGAGCCACGCTCGTTGTCACCAAGCCCTGACCCGGCGGGACGCCGGGGGCACGGACTAACGCAGCTTCGTCAGCGCGCCGCTCGACCAGACGTACCACGCACTGGCGATGGCCATGATGTTCCAGCCGAGCAGGAACAGGCGTGCGAGCCACTCGGGGTAAGGCCGCGCGCGAAACCACATCGCATCCACGACAAACCAACCCGCACCGCACGCGAGGCTGATGCTCACCAGCCAGTTGTTGAAAGAAACGAGGACGAGCATCGCTTCCACCACGAGAAAGAGTCCGATGAGCAGCTTCGTTGCGACCGCGCCGAGCACGAGCGCGGTGGTGCGGCGTCCGGCGAGGCGATCCGGTTCGAGGTCCATCACTTCGCCGAGCAGATGCGAGTGCATGGCGAACATCACGCCGAAGAGCATCGTCTGCCACGGGAGCTGCGGGACGTGATTAATCGCGCTGCTCGCGTAGAACACGAGCAGGTAGGCGGCCTGGTTCAGCACGTCGAGCACGGGGAAGTTTTTGAAGCCGTAGCGCGGGAGGTTGTAAACGCCCGTCGCCGCGATGAGCGCGGCGTACCAGCCGAGCATGTGCGGCCCGAGCCGGATGCTGAACGCGATGACGAAAGGAAGGTGAAACAGCGCGATGATGAGCGGGAGCTTGCGGAGCTGTTCATCCGTGCCGCGCGCGCCGAACAGAAAGGATCCTTTGCGCGCGTTCCGGCGGTCATTTTCGCGGTCCACGATATCGTTCCAACCGTAGATGAGCAGGCCGAACGGAAAGCTGACGAAGAACACGCCGAGCCAGAACGCGGGCGAATTCCAAATCGGCATTTGCGCGACGGGCAGGAGATAAAACCAGACCGCCGTGAGCCAGAAGCCAGGGCGCGAGGCTTTGAGGACGAAGATGAACAAGCTATCTGCGGGCCGCGTGCCCCCGGCGTCCCGCCGGGTCGGCGTGTTATCAATCGAGGCGCTGCTCGTCGTGAGTGAGTCCTGGCCCGGCGGGACGCCGGGGGCACTTGGGATGGTGCTCATGAGAGATCCACGGGGTCGATGTCCACCGCCATCTGCACGTCGTCGGGGAGCGAGAGCGTCGTCTGCAACTGCGCGATGGCGCGGCTGAGTTTGGTCATGCCGCGCGTACGCAGCATGAGTTGATAGCGGTAGAACGTTTCGGCGCGGGCGAGTGGCGCAGGCGCGGGACCGGCGATGATGGTGCCCCCGGCATCCTGCCGGGTCGGGGCGTTCGCAATCGAGGCGCTGCTCGTCGCGAGTGAGGTCTGACCCGGCGGGACGCCGGGGGCACTGGGCGGCGGTTGCAGCATCTTCTCCAACTCCGTCCGCACATGCGCGGCGGACAACTTCACCTTCTCCTCGTTGCGCCCCTTGAGCGTGAGCAGCGCGATGCGCGCGAGCGGCGGATACTTCAACTGCTCGCGGAATTCGATCTCCTGATCGTAGAAGCCCACGAAGTCGTGGCGGCGCGCGTATTGAATGGCCGGATGAAACGGCGTGAACGCCTGCACGAAGACTTCGCCCTCGACATCGCCGCGCCCCGCGCGTCCGGCGACTTGCGTGATCAACTGGAACGTCCGCTCGCCCGCCCGGAAGTCCGGGATGTGCAGACTGAGGTCGGCGTAGATGATCCCGACGAGCGTCACGTTCGGGAAGTGCAGGCCCTTCGCAATCATCTGCGTGCCGACGAGGATGTCGATCTTGCCGACTCGGAAGTCGCCGAGGATGCGTCGGAAATCGTCCTTCTTCTTCAACGTGTCGGAATCCATGCGCGTAATGCGCGCGTGCGGAAACAACTTCGCCAGCGTGTCCTCGACCTTCTCCGTGCCGAGGCCGGAGTAGCGAATGCCGCTCTTGCCGCACTTCGGCTCGGGACAGGCCACGGGTGCTTTCGCGGAATGTCCGCAGATGTGGCAGAGCAGAATCGCCGCGCGCCGATGGAACGTCAGCGACACAGAACAGTTCGGGCATTCGGCCACGTAGCCGCAGTCGGGGCATTGCAGTGAAGTCGAGTAGCCGCGCCGATTGAGGAAGAGAATGGTTTGCTCCTTGCGCTCCAGCCGCTGCGTTATGGCTTCTTTGAGCTGCGTGGAGAAAATCGGGATGCCCTTCTGCTTGCGGCCTTCTGCGCGCATGTCCACGACGCGAACCACGGGCATCTTCTGATTGTCCACGCGCACGGTGAGTTCGAGCAGTTCGTATTTGCCGCGCTTGGCGTTGTGGAAACTTTCCATCGAAGGCGTGGCGCTGCCGAGCACCACGACCGCACCTTCCATCTGACCGCGCACCACGGCCACGTCGCGCGCGTGGTAGCGCGGCGATTCCTCCTGCTTGTACGAATGCTCGTGCTCCTCATCCACAATGATGAGTCCGAGCGGATGCACCGGCGCGAAGATGGCCGAGCGCGCCCCGATGACGATGCGCGCCCGGCCCTGCCGAATCTTGTGCCACTCGTCATGGCGTTCGCCGGCGGAGAGATGCGAATGCAACACGGCCACGAGCGTGCGCAACGGCCCGTTGCTGAACCGCGCCTTGAATCGCTCGACCGTCTGCGGCGTGAGCGAAATTTCCGGCACGAGCACGATGGCACCCTTGCCCTGCTCCAGTGAATGCGCGATGGCCTGGAGGTAAATTTCCGTTTTGCCCGAGCCGGTGACGCCGTGGAGGAGCAGCGTGCCCGTGCCCCCGGCGTCCCGCCGGGTCAGCGCTTGCTGAGTCGAGTGATCGCTCGTCGTGAGTGAGGTCTGACCCGGCGGGACGCCGGGGGCACGGGGCGGCTCGAAACTCCCGGCACCCACGCGATAGCCAGCGGTGAGGTGCGCCTTGACCGGGTTCTCCCGGATGTAGGCGCGAAATTTTTCGAGGTTCGTCTGGCTGCGCACCAGATGATCCAAATACTCGGCCCGCCAGAGCGTGCCTTCCCCCTTGATGACTTCGTTAATCTCCTTGGCCGTGAATGATTTCCAGGATTGCAGAATCTCGGACAACGTGTGCCGTTCATCTGGCCGCACGAGCACATGCACGTGGTTCGGCATGATGACGTAATCGCCGAGCTGGTAACGCTCGCCATCGAAGAAGCGCAACCCGCGCTCGACGATTTCACTGACGCGCGGCTCGGCGAGAACGCAGGATCCATGACCGGCATCGAGCAGTTGTTCGATCCGGTCGCTGAAGCGTTCGTGGTATTCGGCCCAGTCCTTTTCGCTCCACGGTTTCGGGTGAAAGGATTCCCAGATTGTTTTCTCCTCCTGCCATTTGTCGAGGTCGGCCTGTGCCGCCGAGTCGTGGAGGCGGAAGGTGATGAAGTAGAGTTTCCCAGCCTGCCGCCAGTGCGGGAGCCACCCAGAGTATTTGCCGACCTCGGCGTCCTTGTTGAAGAAGGGTGATAATGCCGTGCCCCCGGCGTCCCGCCGGGTGGAGGCGTTGTCTGCGAAAGGAGCTGGTCCTGTCGTGAGTGAGTCCTGACCCGGCGGGACGCCGGGGGCACCTTTTTGCGCCATCGCCAGTTTCACGCGTTCGAGCGCCACCGCCTGCTCGGCGTTCAGCACCAGCGGCTGTGTGGGGAGAATCTCTTCCTTCGCGTACGGATCGCGTTCGTCAATTTCCGGCGCGATGGTAATCAAGCCCTTGTCCTCCAGCTTGCGGACCGTGGCGGGCGTAGCACCGGTGAGGGTGAGCAGGCGTTGCAGGGGCAGCTCACGCCACTCTTCCATCACGTTCAAAATCTCCTGCTGGCGCTTCGTTAGTTTTTCCGCCTCGCCTTTCACCGTGTTCAGGCGCACGAACAGGTGTTGCTTGAAGCGCGCGTCTTCCTTGCGCACGGCTTCGGGCAGCACGCTCTTGAGCGCGATCTCCGGCGCGCAGCAGTAGTAGTCCGCGATCCACCGCGCGAGCTTGAGCACCTGCGGCGTGACCATGCTGGGCGTGCCGATGATTTTGACAATCTCGCGGAGGTTCGTGTGCGTGCTCTCCTCGATGACTTCGGTCACCACGCCGTTCACCTGGCGCGGGCCGAAAGGAACTTTCACACGCGTGCCCACGTCAATGCGCGCCGCCAGTTCGGGCGGGATGGCGTAATCGAACTCCTTGCGGAGCGCGATCTCGAGGGTGACGCGGGCGACCATGCGCGGATCAAAACACCAAACGCCAAAATCCAAACACCAAATAAATACCCAAATGAGGAATGGCCGGATCGAAAGGCAAGGCGTCGCTGTCCTCAGTGCGCCGGAGTGTGGCGTGAGCAGTTCTGACGCGTGTCTTTGATCCGTGGCCCGGCGCGCTGAGGACAGCGACGCCCTACCCTGCCCCCGCCCAGCCAACCCCGTTCGTCATTCGGAAATGCGGGTTGAATAACGCCACTTCGTCACGCAGTCTGAATCTCGCCGCCACGCGGCACACCATGACATTGCCGAAGCATTTCTCTCGCGCCGTCGCGCTGGCGCTGGGCGTGGCGTTTTCCCTCTCCGCATTCGCGCAGTCGCCGCGTAACGAACGGCTCCTGCAAAGCGAACTCAAGCAGCAGCAGATTCAGAAAACTACCCAGCGCGTGGGCGATCAGTTGTCGGGCATCATCGGCGAGTTCGAGCGCAACGGCATCGCGGGCGAGGATGTGAAAGTCTTGCGCGCCATTCGCACGGTGTTGAATCGCTTGAGCGAGAAGGACATGGCGCAGGTCGTCACGCTCTTGCAGCAGGCGCAGAAAGCGGGTGATGACGACGCGTCGAAGAAGGAGGTCGTCCAGGCCTACTCGGGGCAGAAGATGATCACCACGCAGCTCAAGCAGCTCCTCCTCGAATACCAGCGGCAGCAGGCGCTCTACGAAATGTCGATCATGCTGCGCGGGCTGGCGGCGCGGCAGTCGGTCAACATGCGGGTGGGCGTGTGGCTGGCGCGGCAGACGGATCAGAAGCCGCTCAAGAGTTTCGGCGAGGACGAGAAGCGTTACCTGAGCCAGCAGGAGATTGATCAGATCGCCATCAAGGATGAAGTGGCGTTGCTGTTGAACAAATTGGAAAAGGTCGCGCGCGAGAGCGACGGCACGACGACGGGCGAGCGGCCGCGCGCGGCGTTGGATCAAGTGAAGTCGGGCGGACTGTTCAGCGCGCTGGATGGCTCGGTGGATGATTTGAAGAACGGCAAACTGCTCAGCGCGACCGGCAACGAGAAGAAGGCGCGCGACCAGATGCGCGACGTGGCGCGCACGATGTTGCTGTCGAAGGATTTGGTGGACCTGCTCCGCGCGGCGATTCAGGAAACGGAGAACGCCATTCTCCAGCAGCAGGCGGTCACGGCTCTGACGCGCAAGATGGAGCGCAAGGACGACGCGCGCGACGCGGAGGACAAGCAGTTCGAGGTGGTGGACAACAGCGACTTGATCCGCCGCGACATCAATGACGTGGCCCCGACGGCGGCGGGTTATTTCCGCACCGCCATTGACCGGATGCAGGAGGCGCGGGCGATTCTCAACCAGGGTCAGGACACGAAATGGAAAGTGCGCGAGGTGCCGGTGAAACAGATGGACGCGAGCACGAGCCTCGATTTGGCGCGGCGCGCGTTGCTGGAACAGCTCGCCAAGGCCGAACAGGAAGCACAGAAGCCGGAGAGCGTGCTGGCGAATCTGCGCGAGTTACAGAAGCAGGTTGCGGAGTTGATCAAGAAGGAAGAGGCGCTGAAAACGGAGACGGCAGCGGTGGAGAACAAGAAGGAGGAGTTGAAAGGGAAGGCTCCGGCGCAGGGCGAGATTCGCGACGCCACGCAGGAGGTTCAGCAACGCGCGGCGAACGACGCGCCGGAAGCGGCGGCGTCCTTGAACGAGGCCGCGAACCAGATGGAGAAGGCGCAGAAGGAACTGGCCCAGAGCAAAAACGCGCCGGAAGCGCAGCAGGCGGCGGTGGAGGCATTGAAGAAAGCAGAACAGGAACTCGGCGAGAAAATTACCAAACTGGAGAAAGACGAGCAGCAACTGGCCGCGCTGGAAAAACTTTTGGAGAAGGTCGAGACCATCATCAAGGACGAGCAAGGCGTGCGGCTCGACACGGCGAAGAACGCGGTAAAGCCGGAGACGAAGCCGGTCAGCGAGATCGCCAAGAAGCAGCAGGAGACGGGAGAGAAAACCACCGAAGCGCAGAAGGAAGCGCAGGAGCCGGCACCGAACGCCGCGAAACATCTGGGCGACGCCAAGGCGCAGATGAGTGACGCCAAGGCCAAACTCGATCAGAACCAGTCGAAGGACGCGCAGCCCGCGCAGACCCGGGCGTTGAACGACTTGTTCGCCGCGAAGAAGGAGATTGAGTCGAAGATGAACGAATTGCGCGCGGAACTCGGCCAGCAGCCGGACATGGCGAAGGGTCTGGCGGACGCGGCGGCGGCGTTGGAGAAAGCGGCGGAACAAGTCAACGACGCGATGGGCGAGATGGCGAATGCGCCCGCCGGGTTGCTGGACAATTTGCAGAAGCAGCAGGCCGCCATCGCCAGCGCGCTCGGCGAGCACGCGAAGAGCGCGCCGTCGAAACCAACTTCCGCCGCGCAACAGGCCGCACAGCAGGCGGCGAGGGATTTGGCGGACAACAATCTCGAAGCCGCCGTGGGCGCGATGCAGAAAGCGCAGCAAGGCATTGACGGCGCAACGCCCGACGCGCCCAAGCCGCCGGGCGAAACGCCTTCACTCCCGAAACTCGGCGAGCAGCAGAAGGATGTGAAAGCACTTGCGGAACAATTGCTCGCCGCACAACAGGCCGTGACCGACCAAGGAATGCAGAAGGCTGCGGAGCAACTGGAGCAGGCATTGAACAGCGTGACGCCCATCGCGGCGGGTGAGGCCGGGCAGCTTCCTGCCGGCGCGCAGCAGGCCGTGCAACAGGCGCAGTCCGCGCTCACGCAGGCGGCGGCGCAGGCGGGTGCGAAGCAGAACAAGCCTGCGCAGGCCAACGCCGGCGAAGCCGCGCAAGCCCTCGCGCAAGCGCAGGCCGCGCTCGCGCTCGCGCAGGCCGGGTTGAGTTCGCAGATGGCGCAGGGCGAAGGTCAGCAGCCGGGTCAAGGTCAGCAACCCGGCCAGGGCCAGAGTCCGGGGCAAACCGAAGGCAAAGGCGGCGAGAAGCCCGGACCCGGCCAAGGCCCGCCGCCCCCTCGCGGTTCAGGCAAGGACGGCAACTGGAGCGGAACGGGCGGCGCCAACGGCGCGCGCCGCAGTGTCGCCGGTGAGGGCACGTTCATCGGCCTGCCCAAGCGCGACCGCGCGGCCATTCAGCAATCGCAGGCGGAGAAGTATCCGCAAGAGTACGGGCCGCTCGTGGAGCAGTATTTGAAGAACCTTTCGGATCAGTCAGATGAGTAAATTTCAAAATCCAAATCCCAAAATCCAAACAAATTTCAAATCTCAAATCTCAATTCGCGCTCGTGACGCCCGCGACGTTTTGAAATTTGGATTTTGGATTTTGTTTGGGCTTTGGATTTTGGGCTTTGGAATTTCTTCCACCCTCGCCGCCGACTCCCCCGCCTCCACCCGCGACCCCGTCCGCGTGGATGAAAAAACCGAGGCCGTGATCAAGGGCGCGCTCAAATGGCTCGCCTCAAAGCAATCGCCGAACGGCGCGTGGGCCGGCACCGAAATGGAGCAGCAGCATCCCATCGCCATCACCGCCTACGCGCTCATGGCGTTTCAGGCGGCGGGGCATTTGCCGAACGAGGGCGAATACGGCAAGCAGGTCGCGCTCGGCATGCAGTATCTCATTGATTCGATTTCGACGGACGGGCTGATGGGCAACAAGCAGAACGGGCAATACATGTACGGCCACGGCGTCGCGACCATCGCGCTGGCGGAACTTTACGGTCAGACCAAGTCGCCGACGGCGCGCGTGAAGCTCGACAAGATCGTGAAGACCATCGTGAGTTCGCAGAACAACGAGGGCGGCTGGCGCTACCGGCCCATCGCGTATCAGGCGGACATTTCGGTGACCGTGCTGCAAGTGGTCGGGCTGCGCGCAGCCAAGAACGCGGGGATTGATGTGCCACAGGCGACCATCAACCGGGCGATTGCGTATGTGAAGGCGTGTCATCACGCGCCCAGCGGCGGCTTCTGCTATCAGCCTGGCCAGTCGCCCGGCTTCGCGCGCACGGCGGCGGCGATTTACTCGCTCCAAGTCTGCGGACTTTATGACGATCCGATGGTGAAGACGGGGGAGGAATACCTGTTCCGCACCTTTCGCGACTCGCGCGCGGAATGGTTCACGTATGGAAATTTTTACGCCGCGCCTGCGATGTACATGCGCGGCGGCGAGACGTGGGCGAAATGGTACAAGCTGATAAACGACGCGCTGGTGAAGAAAGCCACGGTGCGTGGCGACACCGCGTTCTGGGATCCGAACGAGACGGGACTGGAAGGTGGCCGCACCGTCGGGCCGATCTACACCACGAGCGTCTATACGATGATGCTCGCCATGCCCTACCACTACATCCCGCTGTATCAGCGTTGAGTTGAAGAGCTTGGAAGAGGACGGGTGCGCCGACCGGCTTCAGTTCCTCTGCAACGGAGCGTCGAGACATTCGCGGACGAATTGCGCGAGTTTCCCAATCGAGTAAGGCTTGGGCAGAAAGTTGCGCCGCTCCAGGAGCGAGATGTCCTGGCCGGCCATGCCGGGGCTGTAGCCGCTGGTGTAAATGACCCGCAGGCTGGGACACTTGCTCGTGAGACGTTCCGCCAGTTCGCCGCCCATAATGCCGCCCGGCATGACCATGTCAGTGACGAGCAGGTCCACCGGACGTTCGGCGCGTGACCAGACTTCCAGCGCGTCCTGTCCGGACGCCGCCTCGAGCACCGTGTAGCCCTGAATGCGGAGAACCTCGGCGACCATTTCGCGCAGGGCATCTTCATCTTCCGCCACGAGGACGGTTTCGCGACCGGCGCACAAGGCGGTGTTGTTGACCGGTTCCGTTTTCTCGGCGGCCTGCCCCTTGGCGGGAAAATAGATCCGGAAGGTCGTGCCTTGGTTCGGCTGGCTCTCCACCTCCAGCCAGCCATGGTGCTGCCGGACAATGCCGAACACCGTGGACAATCCCAGCCCGGTGCCTTTGCCGACCGCCTTGGTGGTGAAGAACGGCTCGAAGATGCGCGTGAGAACCTGCGTGTCCATCCCGATGCCGGCGTCACTGAAAGTGAGGCAGACGAAAGCGCCGTGGCGCGGTTCCGGATCCAATGGCGTGGAGGCGCGGTGAATGTTCTCCAGTGTCGTGGTCATGACGACCCGGCCCCCGTTCGGCATGGCGTCGCGGGCGTTGACCGCGAGATTCATGATGATCTGCTCCATCATGCTGGCATCGGCATGAATGGTGGGCAGCGACGCCTGGGGACGAAAATCAATCTGCACATGCTCGCCGACCAATCGTTCCAGCATCTTGGTCGCACTGAGCAGCGTGTCGTTGAGATCCAGATATTGGAACTGCATGACCTGCTTGCGGCTGAACATGAGCAACTGCCGGATGAGCGCGGCGGCGCGGGCCGAGGATTTGCAGATTTGTTCGAGCGGTTTTCGCTGGGGGCTGTCGGCGGCGATCACGTGCTGCATCAATCCAGCGTGTCCCTGGATGACCGTGAGGATGTTGTTGAAGTCATGCGCCACTCCGGCGGCCAACTGACCGATGGCCTCCATCTTTTGCGCCTGGCGCAACTGGCGCTCCATCAACGCGCGCTCCGCGACATCTTGGACCAGCATCAAAAGGTGCGACTGTCCACCGACGATGATGGGTGACATGGAAACCAGCACTTCGTGCGTGGCCCCGTCCGGGGTGCGGATGTTGGCCTCCTGATCCCGCACGTTTTCATGGCTCAATACGCCTTCCACCCATTGATCGGCCACCTCGGACTTTTCCCAGATGCACAACTCCGCCGGAGTCCGGCCAATCAACTCCTCGCGCTTCCGGCCGGTGATCTCGGCGAGACGTAGATTCACATCCACGAAACGTTGATCGGACAGGCTCTGGATGCCGCTCGGCAGGGGGCTTTCGTGGAACGCTTTGGAGAAACGTTCCTCGGACATGGCCAAAGATTCATTGGCGCGCGCCAGTTCCGCCATCTGCAAAGCCGACTGATGGTTGAGCAGCCATTTCTTGGTCAACGCGTGCGCAATCTGCTGCACCTCGATGTTGTCGAAGGGTTTCTTGAGCACCAGCAGGCTGTCCGGCTGGCCCACCTTGGTGCGCATTTCATCCCACGAATAATCCGAGTAGGCCGTGCAAATGACGATCTGGAGTTCGGGATTCACCTCCCAGATGCGGGCGATGGTTTCGATGCCATCCCAGCCAGGCGGCATGCGCACGTCCACGAAGGCCATCGCGTAGGGCCGGTTTTCCGCAAGCGACTTCTTCACCATTTCCAGCGCCTCCTGGCCTTGATAAGCAGAGTCGAGGGTGAAGTGGGTGCCTGCGGTCACCGGCTGGGCGTCGTCGAAGAGGGCCGCTTCCATTTCATCCAGGGCGACGGTGCCCGTGTTGCTCGGGCAGAGAATTTTTCGGAAGTCGGCATGGATGCTCGTGTTGTCATCCACGAGCAGGATGCGGCGGTTGGGTTGTATTGCTTGGGCGTTCACGCGGTTCCTTGTTTTGAATGCACCGTGGCGCGTTCGGGGGTGGTGGCGGGCAGTTCTAAAGTGAATTCGGCACCCAGACTCGGGCCTTTGCTGCGGGCCGAGAGATGTCCGTTCATTTCCTTGGCGGCGTTCGCGCCGCTGTGCAGTCCGAAGCCGTGGCCGTCCTTCTTGGTCGTGAAACCGTGATTGAAAACCTTGGCCAGGTTCTCCGCCGGGATTCCGATGCCATTGTCGGTGACGACAATCTTCACGCGGCCCGGTGCGGCCAGGGCCACCCGGATGTTCATCTGCCGCTGGCCCGCAGGCTTGTCCTCCATGGCGTGTTTGGCGTTCCGCAGGAGGTTGATGAGAATCTGCAAAAACTTGTGCCGGTCTACGCACACCTTCGGCAGGTTTTTCTCGAACTCGCGGCTCAGGTCAATGTGATGCCGCTCGAAGGCCGCCACATTCAAACGCAACGCATCCTCCACCAGTTCTTCCGCGCTCAAATTTTCATATACGCCCGAGACTTTCGCGTAGTTCTGCTGCATGGAGACGATCTCCTTGATGTGCTCGATGTGCAGACCCACGGAATCCATTTCCGCGACCAGTTCGGTCTGTTCGGCGAACAGTTGATCGGCGGCGGTGCCGATATATTCAGGCAGCAGTTTGCCTTTCGGATCCGTGGTCAGGAATTCTGCGAGATGACCGTTCTGCTCGCGCAGCATCGCCGCGGCGCGGCGCAAGTTGGTGACCTTCGAGCGCCGCAAGCGGTCGCTGACGAGCGTAGCCGAGACACTCACGCTGTTCAGCACGTTGCCCACGTTGTGCAACACGCCGGTCGCCACGTCGGCCATGCCGGCGTTGCGCGAGGCGTCGATGAGCTGGCGGTTCAGCTTGTCGAGTTCCTCCGCCGCCAGTTTCTGCTGGGTGATGTCCTGGAAAATGCCGCGCATGGCCACGGGCCGGTCCTTCTCCATGAGCACTGTGCCGCTCTCGCGAATCCAGACGGTGCGGCCGTCGGCGGCGATCAGGCGGTATTCAAAGCTGTAGTGTTCGCCCGCCGTCGCCATGCCGCGCCCGGTCTCAATGGCCTTGGCCGCATCCTGCGGATGCAATTTCTTCGCCCAGAAATCCGGCTGCTCCAGCCACGACTCCGGGGCGTAGCCGAGGATGCTTTCACTCTGCCGGCTGATGAACGTGAACTGGAAAGTGTCCGGCGTGCGCTCCCACACGATGCCGTCAATCGAATGGATCAGCGCGGACATCTTCTGTTGCGAGAGACTGAGTTCAGCGTCCTGGCTCTCAATGCGGGCGAGCATCTCGTTGAAGGACTGCGTGAGGCCGCCCACTTCGTCGCCTCCGTTGCACACGACCGCGCGCACCGAATAATCTTTTTCCTCGCCGATGATTTTTGCGGTCTGCGCCAGGCGCAGGACGGGGTCGGTAATCATCCGGCCCAGCCGGCTGGAAAGGAACACCGCCAGCCCGATGGACACGAGCAGGACGCCGAACACCACCTGGCCATAGAAACCGAGCAGCTCCAGAAACGTCCGGTGATAGTCCGTCCGCAGATAGAGCGTGCCCACGCGTTCCCGCTTCAACATGACGGGCTGGGTGAGCAGCAGGTGGCCGTCGTGGAAACGGTATTCTCCCGGCGGCGGGAACGTGGCCAGCGCCTGCGCCGGCTCCTTGGGACCGTAGTGGGCCAGAATCGTTCCGTTGGTCAGGGCCAGCGAGGCGGACAGCACGGTGGACTTGGCTTGCAGCGCGCCCACCACTTCGGCCGCCGTCGCCTCATCTTTGAACTCCATCACGGCCGTGCTCTGGTTGGCGATGATGGCTGCGAGGGTGGAGTTGTCGCGTTGGAAGTTGGAGCGGAAGTTCAGCACCTGGAAGACGAAGAGCGACGCGACGGCGATAAATTGAACCGCGCCGCAGATCAGCAGCGTCAGGATGAGCATCTTCTGCCGGATGGGAAAATTGCGGAAGCGATTCATGGTTTTAACGTTGGTTGCCCGCGCCGGGTCCGCCCGTGATTTCAGCCCACGAGGGAGCGACGGCAGCGACCTCGTGGATCGCGGCCGGCTGGCGCTCGATTATTTTCTGCTGAAACCAATTCATGCGTTTTCTTCCTCTGGCCAGCGCAAATTCCATCGACTTCGATTGAACCGTGCTTCTGGACCACAGAGGGAATCGGCCACTGCGTCGCGGCACTTTAGAAATTTTTCTCAGCCGGATTGGAAACGAGTGGAATGTGCGAGGCCCCCTCAGCGGGACGAAGGCACGGCCAGGGTCAGTAACTTTGAGCTGACCTTCAGCTTGGCCTTCTTGGCCGCCGGCTCATTGATCTGGAAACGGATTCGGTTGTTCTCCTTCACGAAGTTGATCATGCCGCCCGCTTCCGTGAAGCCTGGGGCTTCACCAATGATCAGCACGCTGGAGCGGCCCAGCTTCTCCATGATTTCCCGCCGCTCCTTTTCCTCCATCGCATTGAGGAGGGAGGAACTGATGAAGAGGATGTGGCAGTTCGTCACGTCCGCCGCCTGCCGGAATTCTTTCACCAGCAAGGGATGGTCGT
>JBBQYK010000112.1:0-13281 GCA_038208765.1 Verrucomicrobiota bacterium | reverse complement strand
AATCTAGGTCAGGGGAATGGGGGCGGACGGGAGCGGGGCCGAGGGAAATATGGACTGCGGTGGCAGAGCGGAGCACCGCTTTCGAGCGCGCGGAAAAGTTCCAACGGGATGTACCTCACGCCAAGAACGCCAAGGACGCGGTGGGAGAGAAGAAGTTCTGACCTTTGCGCCCTTCGCGTTCTTGGCGTGAGGCACATCTTGGCGCGGGCGAAAGCGCCGTCGCCGCTCCGCTCGGCCCGCGCAGTTCAAAGGGCGCGACTCCGAGGCGCGGCGCGGGGATGGACACCGCCGCCCGGCCACCTCCGGCGAGGGACAAGGCTGGCGCAGGTAGCGTGATCGTCGCTTGGTGAATCGCTCTTAGCCATCCCGCTGAATGGAAGGCGCTACAGGCACCACCGACGGGCCATAGTCTATGGGCTTCTCCCCTCCCCTGCCTCAGTCACGCGCTCCTTGCTTTGCGCCCGTTCGCTCCCTAGCGTTTCGCATCCCGGATGAAATTTCGATCTGACATGACTTGGTGGCACGGCGCGCGGGCGGCGCAGGTTTTTCTGATGCTCGCCGCGCTGGCGGGCTTTCTCCCGACGCGGAACTGTTCCGCCGCACCGGACTTTCGTCCGCTGAATCTCACCGCAGTTTTTAACCAGACCAACGCCGTGCTGCTCCCGGAGAAAGCGACGCTGCGTGGCGTGCCTTTCGCACTCGGCGGCTCGGTGCAAATCACCGGGATGGACGCGGCGCGGCGCGGCGAGTTTTGGCCGGCGGCGGTGACGGGCGTGCCCGTGAACCAGAAGGCGGGGCGGTTGCACCTGCTGCACGGCGCGCACCACGGCGCGCGCGACGGCACACCGCTGGCGAATGTCGTTCTGCATTTCAAGAACGGCGAGACGCGCGCGCTGCGGCTGGCCTTCGGCGTCCACACGCGGAACGTCCTGCTGGAAAGCGACGCGGCGGACGCGGAACTCGCCGATCCAAATTCGCATCTCGCCTGGCAGACAAATCTCGGCCGCCTCGTCCTGCGCCTGCATCAGACGGCGCTCGACAACCCGCTGCCCGACGAGGAAATCGCCCGCGTTGATTTCGTGTCGCTGTTCAGCCGCGCCACGCCGGTGCTGTTCGCGATCACGTTGCAAGGCGACACCGCGCCCGCGCTGATTCCGCTGCCGAAGCACAAAATTCTCCAGCGCGCCAGCGAACTGACGGAGACCGCGTATCGTCGTGAACTGCTCCTGCGCGTCACCGATTCCTCCAGCCAGCCGCTGACCAACGCCACGGCCTCGCTCAGTCTCACCGATGACGCGCGAACATTTTTCTTCGGCCAGTTGGGTGCCGACACGGCGGGGCGAATGACACTCGCGTATCCGCCGCAAGCCGCCGTGGCGCTGCAACTGCGCGTGAATCATCCGGGCTTCGCGCCCGCGTCCGTCTCGCTCTCCGCGCGCCACGCTGCGCCGTGGCCGGAAACGCTCGACGTGTCACTGGAGCACGGACAGTCCATCGGCGGCCTCGTCGTCGATGACGCCGCTCAGCCCGTGGTGGGCGCGGCGGTGATCCCCTTTCAAGTCACGCCGTCCGGGCCGAATCAATTTACGCGCCAGGATTTTGATCGCGTCACCACCGATGCCGCCGGGAAATGGACGGCGCACGCACCCACCGCCGTCGCCACGAATCTCGCGCTGGAAATTTCTCATCCAGATTTTCACACCTTGCACTTGGAGGCCGCGCCCGCAGAACTTTTGTCGGGCCGCGCGCGCGCCGTGTTGCGTCCGCATGTCCGTCTCGCGGGGCGCGTGCTGGACGTGGCGGGCCAGCCGGTTCCGAACGCCACCGTGTTTCTCTACAACGAAGATGCGGAGACGCGCATCAGTTCCGCTGTGGATGGGGAAGGGCGCTACAAGTTCATCATCCAAGCACCGGCCAACAGTTCCGCGCATCTCGTGGCCATCGCCAGCAATCTGGCCCCCACCCTCTTGAAAGCTCCGCTGAACCGTCCCGCCACCGCGCTGAATTTCACACTCCACGCGGGCCAGCCTTTCTCCATGCGTCTGACCGATGGCGACGACGCGCCGCTGGCGGGCATCAACATCAGCCTCTACCGCTGGCAGCAGTCCCAGGCGCTGCCGTGGAGCACGGTGACGGATGCGCAAGGCCGCTTCGCCTGGGCGAACGCGCCCACGGGTTCCGTGACGTGGCGTTTCTGGAAAACGGGTTCCATCAATCACACGCACTCTATGTCGCTGCCGATGACCAGCGAGGCGAGCTTCACCTATCAACCTCCCGTCCGTGTCGCCGGCCGCGTGCTCGACGCGATCAGCCAGCGTCCGCTCGATCAATTCCGCTACCGCGCGACCTACCGCTACGGCAACGGCAGCGGGTCATCCACCGGCACTGGACGGCGCGGCGTGTTCAACACCTCGCTCGGCGGCGCGGGCAAATACACGGAAGTCTCGGTGGTGGTGGAAGCCACGGATTACGAGCCGCTGACCGTGGTGCTGAAACCGCCCTACGGCCTCGGCACGAATGATTTTTTGATGCGCAAGGCGAAGCTCATGGAAGCCACCGTCGTCACGCGCGATGGCAAACCCGCACCACAGGCCGAGGTGATAATGCTCGCGAAAACCGCCAGCGCCTACATGGACGCGCCGGGAAAATTCCGCCGCACCTCCAGTTACTACGACGTGGTGCTGACGGATCAAAACGGGCGCGTCAGCCTCACACCCAAGCTGGATGCCGACCTCCTGCTCACCGCGCATCCGCAGCTCGGCTTCGCGCAAATCTCCACGAACGAGTTTAATAAAACGGGGCGCATCGTGCTCGAGCCGTGGGGCGTGGTGAAAGGCGTGCTGCGCGTCGGCGAGCGCGTGGATCCGGATCATTACGCGGCCATTCATACGCACACTGTTTACGACGGCGGCCCGCAACGCAGCACACCCTCGCTCTACATGTATTACCGGCTCCAGCCTGAGACGGACGGAAGTTTCTTCTGCGACCTCGTGCCGCCCGGCGAACGCATGGTGCAGTTGAGGTATTTCGCGCCGAACGAATCCGGCACCATGCGTCTGAGCCACAACCAACCCGTGACCGTGAAGGCGGGCGAGACGAATGACGTGCTGATCGGCGGCACCGGCCGCGCCGTGACCGGGCGGATCGAACTGAGAGATTTGCCCGGCGTGAAGATCGACGGGAAGCGTGGTGAATTTTTGCTCCGCCTGCGTCCAGGCCCGCAGCCCTCCGAGATTCCGCCTCCGCTAAACATTCCGCCCCGCGTCACAGCAGAGGAACGGCGGCGCCTGCTCGCCGAGCATCAGGCGAAAATTCAAGAGATCGCCCGCAACCGGGCGCGCACGGGCCGCTTTCTCCAGCGCCAGTACGTTTTGCTTTTCGACGATAACAACAGCTTCACCGTGCCGAACGTGCCGCCGGGTGATTACACCCTGGCCGTCACGCCGCATGATCCGCGCCAGCCCCTCACCTCGACACGCAACCTGTTCAAAATGTTGCACCCGGTCAAAATCCCCGAGGGCACCGGCGTCTTCGACCTCGGCACCACGATTACGCAGAAGGGAAACCCTCCGCCGTAGAACCCGGCTTCCAGTGTCCTACGACACCGCCAGTTCCTTCTCCGTTCTCAGTCGCAACTGCCCGCAGGCCGCGTCGATGTCGTGGCCTTTCTCGCGGCGCAGCGTCGCCTTCACTTCCTGTTGCTCCAGCGCGGCGAGGAAGGCCTCCTGAACTTCTTCGCTCGGGCGCACCCACGGCAGGTCTTCCACTTTGTTGTAGGGAATCAGATTCACCTTCGCGTGCAGCCGGCGTGCGAGCTGCGCCAGCGGCTTCGTCTGTTCCAGCGCGTCGTTCACCCCGGCGATGAGAATGTATTCCAGCGTGATCATCTTGCCCTTCCGTTTCTGATAATACTCGCAGGCGCCGGTCAGATCCTTGAGCGGATACTTGCGGTTCACCGGCATGATCTTCTCGCGCACCTCGTCGGTCGCGCCGTGCAGGGAAATGGCGAGGCGAAATTGCAGCGGCTCGTCCGCGAGTTGGCGAATCTTTGGCACCAGTCCGCTCGTAGAAATCGTAATCTTCCGCGCGCCGATGCCGTAGCCCCACGGCGCGTTCAGGATACGCAGTGCCGCGAGCAGCGCGTCGTAATTCGCCAGCGGCTCGCCCATGCCCATGATGACGAGGTTGTCGATCAGCCGAGGGTCGAGGGTCGAGGGTCGGGAGACGTCCGGGTCATCGGCTTTCGTCTCTCGACTCTCGACTATCTGCCCTGCGTGCCACCGCTCGACCGCGAGAATTTGATCGACGATTTCCTCCACGCCGAGATTGCGCTTCCAGCCTTCCAATCCGCTCGCGCAGAACTTGCAGCCATACGCGCAGCCCACTTGCGTCGAGACGCACAGCGTGTGGCGGTCGGCCGCCTCGCCGTACAGCCCGGGGTTCGCGGGAATCAAAACGCTCTCGATGAACGCGCCGTCGTGCAGCTTCCAGAGAAACTTTTGCGTGGTGTCGCGCGCACCCTGCTTGCGGACGAGTTCGAGATTGGTCAGCGAAAATTCCGCGCGCAGTTTTTCGCGCAATGCCTTCGGCAGATTCGTCATCGCGTCCCACGAAGCCACGCGCCGCTGGTAAATCCAGCTCAAGACCTGCTCGACGCGATAGGCCGGCTCGCCCCATTCCTTGAACCGGGCCGCCACCTCGTCGCGCGTCAGTGCTTTGATGTCCGTCACGCGCCGAGCCTACGCCGGAACGCAGGGCTTGGGAACAGAAGGAAACGGGGCCGGTCGCAGACGGGCGCTATCTCAAAGTACCGCTGTTGAAGGAACCACCCGAGGCTGAAAGCCTGCGCTCCGGCGTAGCGCCGACATTCCTGTCGGCAGGTTGGGAGACTTTCCAGTCTCCCGTTCCAGAAAGAAGATGGCGGCACTTCCGAGATGCACCTTTCGCAGACCGTCCTCAGCCCAGTCCCTGCACCACGCGGCGCAGCATCTCTACGCCTTCGGTCGCCTGCGCGCGGGTGAGATTCAGCGCGGGGAGGAAGCGCACGCGCTGCGCCCCCGAGGGAATCGTCAGCAGGCCCGCGTCGTGGAGGCGGTTCACAAACTGCGTCGCCGTAGGCTTCTCGATCGCGGCCAGCGCCGGAATAGTTTCCTTGGCGGCGAGTTCAATGCCGATCATGAAGCCCAGTCCATGCACGCCTGTGATGAGGTGCGGGAACTCGTCGGCCACGCGCTGCAACTCGCTCTTGAGAAACTCGCCGGCCGTCCGCGCGTGGTCCGCCAGTCGGTCGCGTTCGATCACTTCAAAAATCTTGTTCGCCACCGCGCAGGCCAGCGGCGTGCCGCCGAAGGTCGTGCCGTGCGAACCGGCGTCGAGCAAGTCCGCGTGCCGTTCCCGCACCCAGAACGCGCCGATGGGCAGCCCGCCGCCGAGCGACTTCGCCATCGACACCGCGTCAGGCAGAAACGTGCCCCCGGCGTCCCGCCGGGTGGAGGCGTTCTCCAGGGAGTTGCTGCTCGCATTGTCCAGCACCCGACCCGGCGGGACGCCGGGGGCACTTTCCAGAATGCGCTGAAAGCTCTGATACCGTCCCGTGCGGAAATGCCCGCACTGCACCGCGTCCATCATCAGCAGCAGATTCTTCTCGTCGCACAGCGCGCGCAGGCCGAGCAGAAATTCCGGCGTGGCCGGAATGATGCCGCCTTCGCCCTGGATGCCTTCGATCAACACCGCCGCCGTGGACGGCGTGACGGCCGCGCGCACCGCCGCCAGATTATTGTAGGGAACGTGAACGAACCCCGGCGTCATCGGGCCGAAACCTTTCTTCACCTTGTCCTGACCCGTGGCGGCGATGCCCGCGAGCGTGCGGCCGTGAAAGGAATTCAGCGCGGTGATGATCTCGTAACGCCCCTCGTCGTGACCGAACCGGCGCGCGAGCTTGAACAAGCCTTCGTCCGCCTCGCCGCCGCTGTTGCAGAAAAAAACTTTTCCCGGCGCGAGATGCTTCACGATGTTCTGCGCCAGACGGCCCTGCGGCTCGTGGTAATAAAGATTCGAGACGTGGGTGAGCCGCTGCGACTGCTCGACGAGCGTCTGCGTGATTTCCGCGTGCGCGTGCCCGAGGCAGTTCACCGCGATGCCACCGCCGAGATCGAGGTAGCGTTTCCCGCGCACGTCCCAGACGTAACTGCCCTCGCCGCGCGTGAACACGAGGTCATAGCGCGCGTAAGTCGGCATCACATATTTGCTGAACAGCTCCTTCACCGACTCAAACTGGTTGTGCACGAGCGGCGGCGGAACGGGAACGAGTTCTTTCATCGCGGGAAGTGATTAACAAAACTGCCCAAAGCGCAAAGCGGAAAGCGCAGGCGGACCGTCGGCGCATTCCCCCGCTTGACCTGTGGCGTCCGGTCGCGGAGCCTGCCCGACGCCTTGCGCATGTTGTGCCGGGCGAAAAAATTAAATCATGACTTCAAAATTCATCACCGGCCTCGCCGTGGCGGCCCTCTTTGCCACCGGCGCGTGCTCGCAAGACAAACCCGTGGACAAAATGGACCTCAAGGACGCCAAACAGAAAACCAGCTACGCCATCGGCATGGACATCGGGTCGAATTTCAAACGCCAGGAAATTGACATCGACGCCAAGGCGCTCGCCGCCGGCATCGCCGATTCATTGACGGGCAAAACGCAGTTGACCGAGGCCGAGGGCAAGCAGGCCATCACCGACTTCCGCACCTCGATGATGGCGAAGATGGAATCCAAACAGAAAGCCGACACCGAAAAGAATGCGGGCGCGGGCGACGCGTTTCTCGCGGCCAACGGCAAAAAAGAAGGCGTGAAGACCACGGCCAGCGGCTTGCAATACAAGGTCATTAAATCCGGCGACGGCAAAGGCGCATCGCCGAAAGCCACCGACACGGTGAAGGTGCATTATCACGGCACGCTGATTGACGGCTCGGTGTTTGACAGTTCCGTGGAGCGCGGCGAGCCGATTTCCTTCCCGCTGAACGGCGTGATCGCCGGCTGGACGGAAGGGCTGCAACTGATGAAGGTGGGTGACAAGTTCCAGTTCACCATCCCAGGCAAGCTGGCTTACGGCCCGTCCAGCCCCAGCCCGAAGATCGGCCCGAACAGCACGCTCATCTTTGACGTGGAACTGCTGTCCATCGAAAAGTAAGGCCCGACTGATCGCAGAGTGTTTCAGGGCGCTCCTTCGGGAGCGCCCTTTTTCTTGCCGCGGATCAACGCGCCCGGTCGAGCGCCTTCTTGAGGGCGGCGAGGACGCGGCGTTGGACGGAGACGGGGCTGCCGACGATGCGCGCGCCCGCTGCCGCCGGATGGCCCCCGCCGCCAAAGAGCGCGGCGATTTCGTTCACGTTCACCTTGCCGTTCTTGGAACGGAGGCTGATGCGGACGAGGTTTGGCTCCATCTCCTCGAAGCAGCACGCGGCGACCACTGGCTCGATGTCGCGGATGTGCTCGATGAGGCCCTCGGTGTCGTTGCGCTCCGCGCCGGTGCGGGTGAAATCCTTTTGCTTGAGCCAGAACCACGCGATGCGGTCGTCGTGCGTGAGGCGGAAGGAATTATAGACGTGGCGCAGCAGGCGCACGCGCTGGAGCGAGTAGCTCTGATACACTTCGTCGCAAATCTTCGCGAGGTCCGCGCCACGCTTCACGAGATCGCCGGCAATCTGGTAGGTCGCGGGGCGCGTGTTCGGATACTGGAAGGAGCCGGTGTCAGTGGAGACGGCGGTGAAGAGACAGTCGGCAATGGGCTTGGTGACGGGCCAGCTCGCGGCCCGCAGCAACCGGTAGATCAGTTCTCCGCTCGAAGGCTCCTTGCCCATGACCCAGTTGAGATCAGCGTAGCGCGTGTTGCTGGTGTGGTGGTCTATGTTGATGAAGAGCTGGCGGTCACCGATGTGATCGCGGCATCTGCCGAGGCGCTCGATGCTGGCGCAGTCGGTGGCAATCACGCAGTCAAACTTCTCGCCCGCATGCGGCTTGGCGAACATGTTGTCCGCGTCGAGGAAACGGAGCTTCTGGGGCACCGCGTCCTCGTTCCACACCGTTACTTTTTTGCCCTCGTTTTTCAGCGCGAGGGCGAGCGCAAGCTGCGAGCCGACACAATCGCCGTCCGGCCGCATGTGGCCGACGATGCAGAAGGTGCGCGCGGCGCGCAGCGCGTCAATAATGCGGCGGACGATGGCGGGCGCGGGTTTCATAAGCGTGGTGCCAGTTTGGAACGGGCGGAAGGAAGCTGGAGACGAACGAGTGCGTGCGTCGTCAGGAGAATCTGCCCGTTGCAAACTGGCAGCATGTTGGGGGCGGGCTTCATCGCTCGTCCGGCTCCTCAGTTTCCGGCAGCTCGACGGGCATGGTCTTTTCCAATTCTTCGATGATGGAGAGGACGCGGTTGCCGCGATTGACCGATTCGTCGTAGAAGAATTTGATCTTGGGCGTCTGTTTCAGCACCACGGATTTCGCCATGAGCATCTGGATGCGGACGCGGTTGTGGTTGAGCAAATCCACGGCGACTTTCTTCTGCTCAGGCGTGCCGAGGAGGCTGAGATAAACGCGGGCGGACGTGAGATCGCCGGACACGTCTATGTCGTTGACGCTGACGAGGCCAGCCTGCGCGACGGGAATTTCGCGGCGGATGGCCTCGCCAATTTCGCGCTTCAGCAATTCTGCGACGCGCAGGATTCGGAGTGTGGGCATGGGCCTCCGTGACGATCAGAGTTTGGAGGCGAGCTTCTCGACGGCGTAACACTCGATGGTGTCGCCCATCTGGAAGTCGTTGTAGCCCTCGACGCGGATGCCGCATTCCATGCCGGCGCGCACCTCGTTGACCTCATCCTGGAAACGGCGAAGCGACTGCGTGACGCCCTCGTAAATGAGGTTCTTCCGCCGCATGACGCGCACCTTGCCGCGAATGATGCGCCCGGTGGTGACGGCGCAGCCCGCGACGCTGCCGCCCTTGGACAGTTCAAAAATCTTCCGCACTTCCGCCGAGCCGGTGATGACTTCCTTGAGAATCGGATCGAGCAGACCGGCCAGCGCGAGTTTCACCTCGTCGATGAGTTCGTAAATGATCGTGTAGAGCTTGAGTTGCACGCCCTCGCGCTTGGCGATGTCGGCCACGCCGTTATCGACGCGGGTGTGGAAGCCGAGCACGACGGCCTTCGACGCGGACGCGAGCAGGATGTCCGACTCGGTGATGGTGCCGACGGCGTCGCGGAGAATTTCCAGCGAGACCTTATCCGACTGAATCTGGTTGAGCGCGTCGGCAATGGCCTCGACGGAACCTTGGGTGTCGGCCTTGACGACGATCTTGAGCACCTTGGCACTCTGCGCGTCCAGGCGCTGGAACAGATTTTCGAGCGAGACTTTCGGACCGGTGGATTCGTGGCCTTCCTTGCGGACCTGCATCTCGCGGCGCTCGGCTTCTTCGCGCGCGGCCTTCTCATTTTCCAGGATGGTGAACTCAATGCCTGCCTCGGGCACGCCGTTGAGACCGAGAACCTTCACGGCCACGGAGGGGCCGGCTTCGTCGAGGCGTTTGCCCTCCTCGTTAATCAGCGCGCGTACCTTGCCGTAAAATTGGCTGCACAAAATCACGTCGCCACGGCGCAGCGTGCCTTTGCGCACGAGCACGGTCGCGGTCGGGCCGCCGGGTTCGAGGCCGGACTCGATCACGTTGCCCTTGGCGCGGCGCGTCGGGTTGGCCTTGAGTTCGAGCAAGTCGGCTTGGAGCAAAATCAATTCGAGCAGCTTGTCCACGCCCACTTTGGTCAGCGCGGAAACGTCCACGAAGATGGTGTCGCCGCCCCAGTCGTCGGGCGTCAGTCCCTTTTCCGCGAGCTGCTGGCGAACCATCATCGGGTTCGCGTTCGGATGATCCATCTTGTTGACCGCCACGAGGATCGGAACTTTCGCCGCTTGCGCGTGCGCCAAGGCTTCGAGCGTCTGCGGCATCACGCCGTCATTCGCGGCCACGACAAGGACGACAAGGTCGGTGACATTCGCGCCGCGTGCGCGCATCGCGCTGAACGCGGCGTGGCCGGGCGTGTCGAGGAAAGTGATCTGCTGCAACTCCGTTTTCCGCTCCGGATGAGGAAACGAAATGGTGTAAGCGCCGATGTGCTGGGTGATGCCACCGGCTTCACCTGAGGCGACGTTGGCCTTACGAATCACATCGAGCAGCGAGGTCTTGCCGTGGTCAACGTGGCCCATGATCGTGACCACGGGCGCACGCGGCTTGAGGTCTTCAAGCTTGTCCTCGATGTCGATTTCCAGCTTCTTGACCGGCGCGTGAACGATGCCGCCACCGCGCTCCCGCTTCTCGGTCTCGAGCTTGAAGCCGTTGATCGCCGCGACGCGCTGCGCGACGAGTTCGTCAATGGCTTGGTTGACGTTCGCAAACACGCCGAGGCCCATGAGGTCGGCGATGATTTTGAACGGCTTGAGCTTCATCTGCTCCGCGAGTTCGCGGACGACGATGGGCGGCTTGATGCTGATGACGGGCGCGTCGGCGGCGACTTCGATCTGCCTCGGCGCAGCTTTCGCGGGCGCGGCCTGCTTCGCGGGGAAGCCGCCTTGCGGACGGCCAAACTGCGGCTGGCCAGGGCGACCGCCACGTTGATCGGGGCGACCGCCGCCGCGACCAAAATCACGTCCGCCATCACGAGGCGGGGGCAATTTGACCGAACCCATCTTGTCACCCACGCGCGGCCTCTGCGGCAGCAGGATGGAGCCAATCTTCTCGCCCACTTTGGGAATCCAAGGTTCGGGCGGTTTCGGCGGAGCGATTGGCGCGGGCGGCGTTGTGACTTCGGAAATCGGCGTGGGCGCAGGTGTCGCGACACTGATCACGGGCGCTGATTCAACTGGCGGCGGCAACTCCACGGGAGCGGGCGGCTCAGGAGCAGCGGGTGCAACAAATTCAACAGGCGGTAACGGCGGCGGCGGCGGCGGTTCGTGGACGACCACGATGGCTGGCGCGGGCGGCGGAGCGGGAGCCTCGGCGACCTTTTTGCCGCCGAGCTGTTCGACGAGAAATTCAGCGGTGATCTTGTCCAGCGAACTGGACGGGACTTTGGCGGCGGAGATGCCCAGTTCCTTGGCCTTGACGATAACTTCCTTGTTCTCGAGGCCGAGCTGCTTGGCAATGTCGTAAATACGAACGGGCATATAAGTTTTTCTGCACCCGGTATGTCGTCGCAATGTTCATTGCGATGACATGCTCAGTTTGGCGAAACCGGGTTTCATAAAATCACGCTACAGGCGTCTGGGCCTCTCCGACTTTGATCTGGCGTCGGGCGGCCTCGGCACGCGCCGCTTCGTAAAGCGCGGCAGCTTGCTCGGCAATTTGAGGAATGCCAGCTAAATCGCTTTGCTCGGCTTGCAGCAAATCCGTCAGGCTCGTGAAGCCGTGATGGACCAGCACGTCCGCCTGTTCCTGCGTGACGCCGGGGATGGCCGCGATGGCCTGCACGGCCAGCGCCACCTGTTGATCAAAGCCGACAATCGTGACTTCTTCCGGCTCGATGTCCACCTGCCAGCCGGTCAGCTTCGACGTGAGCCGCGCGTTCTGCCCGCGCTTGCCGATGGCCAGCGACAACTGATCGGGGGCCACGGTGATCCGCACGCGCTTGCGCGCTTCGTCCATCTCAAAATTTTTCAGCTTCGCCGGGTTCAACGCGTTGCTGATGAACTCCCGCACGTTCGGCGACCACTTGATGATGTCCACCTTCTCGTTGTTCAACTCGCGCACGATGTTCTTCACACGCTGACCACGCAGTCCGACGCACGCACCAACCGGGTCCACTTTGTCATCACGCGTCCACACCGCGATCTTGGTGCGGAAACCCGGCTCGCGGGCAATGCCCTTCACTTCGATGGTGCCGTCGCTGATTTCGGAAACTTCCACCTGAAACAGCTTCAGAACGAAGTTCGGATCGGCGCGGGAAAGGATAATCTCCGGGCCGTGATTTCCATTCTCCACGGCCTTCACGTAGCAGCGCACGCGTTCGCCAATTTGATACTCCTCGGTCGGCACGCGCTCGCGATTCGGGAGGAGAGCCTCGTACTTGCCAAGGTCCACCGTCACGTCAGAACGCTCGAAACGCCGCACCACGCCGCTGATGATATCGCCGACGCGGTCCTTGAACTCCGTGAAAATGAGCGCCTTCTCCGCGCGCCGCACGGCCTGCATGAGCGCCTGTTTGGCATACTGGGCGGCGATGCGTCCGAAACCGTTGGGCGTGACTTCGATTTCCAACTCGTCGCCAATCTGCGCGTCCGCCTTCACGCGGCGCGCGTCGAACACGGAAATTTGGTCGTGCTTCGAGACAACCTTGTCGGAAACGATGAGCTTGGCGTAGGCGCGGATATCCCCGTTCTTCTGGTCAATGCTGCAGCGCAGTTCGCGCGCCGGCCCGACGGCTTTCTTCGCCGCCTGGACAAGTGATTCCTGGACAGCCGCCGTGAGAACCTCACGGCTGATGCCCTTTTCTTTTTCCCAGTACTCCAGAACCGCTAAAAAATCGGCAGCATTCATAATAGTCTGGCGGCCCGTTTCGCCCCGCTGCCCTCCCCTTCCGGGGAACAAAAAAGTCGGCAGAAAAATTTCTCCGACTTGGCACAAGGCTGGACGAGCCAGCAATTCACTTCTTGTTCGGAAGCTATGCACCTGTTGCGGGCAGGTCAAGGTTCAATTCCCGAATGGAGGGGTTTTGGAGGACACGTTGTGTCCCAACGAAGGTCACGACCCCGAAACCTGACGGCTGGAAAACCAATATTCGGCGAGGTAGGGGAAAACTTCCTTTCCTAGATCGGGAATCTGCCGGGCAAACCGCCCTTGCCTCACGGCATCAATTCCCGTACGACTCCCGCGCTGTTCGCAGCGCACAAAACTATGTCATCACTCGCAGGAAAACTCGGAATCGTCTTCGGTGTCGCCAACAAACGCTCCATCGCCTGGGCCATCGCGCAGGCTTGGCACAAGGCCGGCGCGCGCCTCGCCTTCACCTATCAAGGCGAGCGGTTGAAAGAAAACGTCGAGGAACTTGCCGGCACGTTCGGCGCAGACACGTTGCTCATGCCGTGCGACGTGACGAAGGATGAGGACATCGCCACCGTGTTCAAAACGGTGGGCGAAAAGTTCGGCAAGCTGCATTTGCTCCTGCACTCCGTCGCCTTCGCGCCGAAGGAAGCTTTGGAAGGCGAGTTCGTGAACACCACCCGCGAAGCCTACCGCATTGCGCATGACATCAGCGC
>JBBQYK010000111.1:0-13314 GCA_038208765.1 Verrucomicrobiota bacterium | reverse complement strand
TTGCTGCCGGCGAATCCGTTCTTTTACACCAACCCGAAGACGATTGATGAAGTGGTGGATACCGTGGTGGCGCGCGTGCTTGATCACATGGGGCTGCCGCAGAAGCTGGTGGCAAGGTGGCAGGAAGAAGGGGACTGAAGGTGAACATCGAACACCGAACATCGAACACCGAACATCGAACACCGAACGTCGAACACCGAACGTCGAACACCGAACGTCGAACACTGAACATCGAATGAGGGGCGTGCTGCGGGTGAACGAATGCGAAAAAGTTGAGCATGAATGAAGTGCAAATCTCGAATGGGGCTGGTGCGCGTCCGTCCGTGGCTCCGCGCAAGACTTACGATCTCGAAGAACGGTTGCTGAATTATGCAGCGGGCATCATCCAGTTCACCGAACGTCTTCCTAATTCTCGCGCGGGGAATCACATTGCCGGCCAGCTTTTGCGTTCAGGAACTTCCCCGCTTTCCAATCACGGTGAAGCCGAATCTGCCGAGTCGCCCGACGATTTTGTCCACAAGCTGAAACTCTGCCTCAAGGAATTGCGCGAGTCGCTGCGCTGGATTCGGCTGGTTCGCCGGAGCAAACTGCTGCCGGAGAAGGAAACGAGCCGGCTGGAAGCGGAGAGCGACGAGTTGATTCGCATTTTCGTGGCCAGCATTCGCACTTCCCAACAACGGTCACTCGACCGCCGCCGGGGTGCGCCGAGTCCGCGTTAATTCGATGTTCCGTGTTCGATGTTCTGTGTTCGATGTTCAAAATCATTCTTAACTGGTCTGAGTTCGTAAAACTCTCGCACACCGTCTTCGCGCTGCCCTTCGCGCTGGCGGCGATGGTCGTGGCAGCGCGCGACAATCGCGGCTGGCCGGGCTGGCGCGTCTTCGGACTGATCGTCGCGGCGATGGTTTGTGCGCGCACTTGCGCGATGGCGTTCAACCGCATCGTGGACCGCAAGTTCGATGCGTTGAATCCACGCACGGCGCAGCGGCATCTGCCGGCGGGGAAGATTTCGCTGGCGAGCGCGTGGGTGCTGTGGGCGGTGAGCGCGGCAGGATTCATCGCGGCGAGTTACTTCCTGAATCCGATTTGCTTCTATCTCTCGCCCGTCGCGCTGGCGGTGGTGTGCTTCTACTCGCTCACGAAACGGTTCACGGATTACACGCACGTCTTCCTCGGCGTGGCGCTGGCGCTGGCACCGATTGGCGCGTGGCTGGCGGTGCGCGGGGAATTTGGTTTTGTGCCGCACGACACTGCGGCGGTGGCGAACACCACTGAGCAAGTCGCGCGCGTGTGGGCCGGGTCCATCTTCACCGGGCTGATTCCAATCGTGCTGGCGCTGGCGGTGGTGTTCTGGCTCATCGGCTTCGACATCATTTACGCGCTGCAAGATTACGAGTTCGACCGCCGGCACGGGCTGCGCTCGCTGGTCGTGGCGTGGGGGCCGCTGAACGCCCTGCGCGCGGCGTTCCTCTCGCACATGGTCACCTGCGCGCTGCTGCTCGCGTTCGGGTTGCTCTGCCGGTTTCGCATCGCGTTCATCGTCGGCTGGATGGTGATCGTGGGGTGCCTGATGTTGGAACACTGGATCGCGCGGCGGCGCAGCTTGAACTGGGTGCAGAACGCGTTCTTCAAACTGAACGCGGTGGTGAGCCTAGCCTTCCTCGGCGTGACCGTCGCCGAGGTGGTGTTTCAGGGCGGGTTCAAGTTGAAGTGATCTACCCTGTAGCGGCACCTCGTGAGAGTGCCGCCATTCTCAAAAATCAATTGGCGGCGCTCTCACGAGACGCCGCTACAGCGCGCGGCTCAGAAAACTTCTGCGATGGTATGGTAGGGCGCGGTGTCCTCACCGCGCCGTGCTCGAATCGGAAAACCGTGTTGAAATTGCTTGAGCCTCACCCCGGCGCGCTGAGGACAGCGACGCCTACCCGACATGCAGTCTTCTTACCAAAATTTCCACCACGGTTTCTTCTCACCGCCATCTCCGGGGAGCGTGGGATGTATCTCTCGCATTGCTGCGGCGTAACATGCCAATGCGTCTTCGAAACCAGCCGACGGATCAACGATTCGATCAAGCTGAGGGTCGTAAATGAGGTAGCCTGCTTCTCTACTGATAATGTTTAAGTAGTTCCAAATCTCTCGAAAGATGCTGGCTGCCTTGTCGCCCTGATGCCAAAACGCAACGGTTACTGCCGCCTCATCATCGTACAAAGTAATCTGGATGCCGGTGCAATTCTCCATTGGTCCGTTGAGTTCCAGATAACGGAACTTGAGACGCGCATCTTCAACCGAAATCTTTTGCGACTTGGCAACGGCTTCGTAATCAAACTGAAAAACTTGTAGCTTGGAATTCTGTTCGATTAGCGCATCTGCCACTTTCCGTTTGAGAGCTTCCTTTTGCGGATCCGGTAGCGACATCGGAAAGCAGTCAGAATTGGCTCTGGCAATGTCGAGCGCATCCTCATTGGCTCGGCCTTTGAACAATCGGAAGTCGTAGCTCATAAGGCTCTTTCAACTTTTAACTCCCCGCCTCATCAAACGACAACTGCGCGTCCTCCGCCTTCGGCTTTTCCTCTTTCACTTCCCGCACCGACACCACGGGCAGGCGGATGACTTGGCCTTGGAACGTATAACCGGGCGCAAGAATGTCGCCGACGAGCGCGCCGGGGGCGGGCTTCGCGCCGTCCAGCAATCGATGCCGCTCCACATCGAAGGGCACGTCCGACTCCGGCAACATCGGCACCACGCCGAGGCGGCGCGCGGTGTCGCGGCAGGCGTTTTGGAAACTGCCGAGCTGCTCAATCACATTGCGCTGACCGGAACGCACACCGGCCGTATGCAGCGCGTGAACGTGATCGAGCATCCGCACGGTCACACCTAGCCAGTCGCCTTCGGCGCGGCGCAGCTTTTCCACTTCGAGACGCAGATGATTCTTCTCGTTCTCGTGCAGCTTGCTCATCAGCTCGCCGAAGCGCCGGGCCTCGTCGGTCATCTGCTCGGCGACGTGCTGGGCGGAGGTGACGAACTGCGTGGAGCTTTGCTGGAGGTGCTGCCATTCGAGAATCGCGCTGGCGATGCTGCTCGTGACTTTGTCGAGGTCTTGAATTTTCGCGGTCACGTCATCGAGCGCGGAGGCTTCGGCGATTTTGGTGGCGGCGCGGAATTCGAGGACGAAGGGCCACGCGAACAACCACGCGCCAAACGCCAGCGCGCTGATGATGGCCACATACTGCCACTGCCCGAGGAACGCCTCGAATTGCGCGACGTAAATCGCGGCGGCGATGAGGAGAACATCCCCGATGAGAAACGGCAATTTGGACAAGCGCGGCACAGTCTGATTCATGCGGCGCGGAGAGTAGGCGAAGGCAAAACCCTGAAAAGCTGAAAGACGGAAAAGCTGAAATCGGGACCTTTGAACTCTGAACTTCGAACCTTGAACTTTGAACTTTGAACTTTGAACAGGAAGGCCTCTTTCCTCACGTCACGCGAATCCGAACCAATTGACCCATCTGCGCGTAACGCCCTACGGCGCCAACCATGAACGCCGTTGAGTTTACCACCGAGTTGAGCGGTGCTGCCGTTCTTCCCATCCCGGTCGAGGTCTCCGCCCAATTACCCAAGACCGGACGGGCGCGCATCATTGTGCTCACGGTCGAACACTCCGACGACGCGGAGTGGCGCGCGGGAGCTTACGCGCAGTTCCTCCGCGACGACTCGCCGGAAGACGCCATCTACGATTCCTGCCGTTGAAATGTTCGGCGAAGTTTTCCTCTGTCAGTTCCCGTTCACCTCGGGCACCGGAGGCAAGGTTCGTCCGGCCCTCGTTACTCTGGAACTCCTACTGGACTCAACCCCAACTCGCCAGCAACTGACCGCCACTTCTAATCACACCCTGAGATTATTCCGGCACCCGCAAAACGGAGAGCGACTAAACCAGTTCCGGCTTTACTGAAGCGCTCCAGACATGTGCAGAGAAACATCAGCCCCGACCATAGAGCGCACCAAAGGAAATACGAACTTCTGCCCGTGCCACACCACGTATTCCACAGAGACGACTCCAGCCAACCCAGAGAAAGGCATAGCCCGATGAAAAACGCGACCAAGGACGTCACGCGACCGTGGTCGCGGCGCAATTTGGAGGCAAGGTGCATGAATCAATCGAACATTCACGCAGCTGGTGTCACGCCCACCACGAGATCAAACTTCGCCGCCAGTTCGCCCGCCTTCGCGCCTTTGAGCGGTGCGAAATCCACCGTCACCGAGTCGCGCTCCTGACCAGCCTTGAGGTTTTTCCAGATGCCGTCCTTCTCGTTGCCCGGATGGCCTTGCACGTAAAGCTGCGTGACGAGCAGTTCCTTGCCGCCGCGCTTGATCTTGTAATGGATGTGCGGCGCGCGCCCCGGATACGGCACCGGCTTGATGGTGCGGAACAGATACTCGCCCGTGGAACCCGTCACGAAGCGTCCGAAGCCTTGGAAGTTTTTGTCCGCCTTTGCCTTGTTGCTCGTGCCGCTGTGCAGATACGCGCCGTGGTTGTCGCATTGCCAGATTTCCACCACGGCATTGCGCAGCGGATCGCCCTTCGCGTCGAGGATGCGTCCGCTCACGTAGGTCACTTCGCCCACAGCGGGCGTGAGATTCTCGTTGATGGCGAGCAGGTCGTTATCCGTGTCGAGCGGCAGCTTGTCAGGGTAGAACGGCCCCTCGGTTTGCTTGGGTGTCTGAAGCAAATCCGCGAACAGGCCGGGCGTGGTGAACAGCGCGGCGGTGAACGCGGCACGACGGAGAAACTGGCGGCGAGGCACGATGATGTTCATAAGAGTTTTGGTGTCCGCCCGGCTTTCTAGCAAGCGCCCCACGCCGACGCGACTGCGAAACCGGAGAAATTTCCCGCGCCGCCGCGCTTACTTCGCCTCACGATTCGCACCGGGCCGGCCAGCCGCGGGCGTCAGCGGCGGCTCCATGCCCTTCGCTTTTTCGCTCTCCAGCAGCGCGGCAAGTTCCTGGACTTTGTCCGGTTGCTCGCCAGCGAGGTTCTTCGTTTCGCCGGGATCTCTGGCGAGGTTGTAAAGCTGCACGCCGGGATCGTTCCCGGTTTCACTGTCGGTGGACTGGGTGCGTTTCACGCCCGGCCGTTTGGGAATGAGCTTCCACGCGCCCTGTCGCACGGCGAGTCCGCCCGCGTGCTCGATGAGTTGCGCGCGGCCCGACCGCGCATCGCCGAGCAACGCGGCGAGATGATTCTGCGTGTCGGGCGCGGTCTTCGCTTCGAACTTCTGCCCCGCCAGCGCGGCAAAGGTCGCGGGGAAATCAACCTGCGACATGAGCGCGTCCGACACGCCGGGCTGCACGCGCCCCGGCCAGCGCACGATGAACGGCACGCGCGTGCCGCCTTCGAGGATGCTGTATTTGCCGCCGCGCCACGGCCCGGCGGGTTTGTGGTCGCCGAGTTTTTCCTTCGCGTCGTCCTTGTAGCCGTCATCGACGACGGGGCCGTTGTCGCTGGTGAAAATGACCAGCGTGTTGGTGGTGAGATTATGGCGGTCGAGCGTGGCGAGCAGCGCGCCCACGGTCGCGTCGAGTTGCAAGATCACATCGCCGCGCGGGCCCATCGAACTTTTCCCGGCGAACTGCGGATGCGCCACGCGCGGCACATGAATGTCGTGCGTGGCGAAGTAGAGAAAGAACGGCGCGGCCTGGTGGCGTGCGATGAAGGCGCGGGCGCGCTCCACGAACACGTCGGCCATCGTCTCGTCATTCCAGCGCGCGCTGGTGCCGCCGCTGGAGTAGCCGATGCGGCTGATGCCGTTGACGATGGTGAAGTCGTGCCCGTGGCTGGGGTGCATGCGCAGCAACTCAGGATTTTTCTTCCCGGTCGGCTCATCGCCCAGGGCCGCGCCGAAGCTCACGCGCAAGGGGTCTTCCGCGTCCAGTCCCACCACGCGGTGGTTCTCGACATAAACGCACGGCACGCGGTCGCCGGTGGCGGGCATGAGGAAGCTGTAGTCGAAGCCGAGTTCGAGCGGGCCGGGTTTGATTTCGGCGTTCCAGTCGAGATTGGTTTTCCCGAGACCGAGATGCCATTTGCCGACCACGCCGGTTTTGTAACCGGCTTTTTGCAGCGCGCTCGCGAGCGTCGCGCGTCCCGACTCAATGATCAGCGGCGCGTTGCCGGGCAGCACGCCGGTGCCGCGTTTGCGCCAGGCGTATTCGCCGGTGAGCATCGAGTAACGCGAGGGCGTGCAAGTGGCGGACGTGCAATGCGCGTCGGTGAACCGCAGCCCTTCGCGCGCCAGGCGGTCGATGTGCGGCGTCTGCACCCGCGTCGCGCCGTAGCAACTCAGATCGCCGAAGCCGAGATCGTCCACGTAAATGAGCACGATGTTTGGCGGGCCGGGGCGCGCGGCGAGCGGGAGCGGAAAGAGCGGCACAAGAGAAAGCGCCAGCAGGAGCAGCACGCGGTGGTTCATGCGCGGAGGCTAGGACAGCAAACTCCAAATCCCAAATCCCAAAATTCAAACAATATCCAAACACCAAGCTCCAAACTCCAAAGTGCCCTTCTTGTGGACTGAACTTTCTGTTGAACTTGCGCGACAGCCCGTGTGCGCGTTTAGATTTTGGAATTTAGAATTTCGTTCCCTCCACGCTGGCATCCCGTCCCCGCGCCGGATACTGTCGCGACCAGTTTCCAAATGAATTCACGCTGGTCCATTCTGATGGCCTTGCTCGTCACCGCCGGCTCGTGCGCGGCGGGGGTGGACTATCTTCGCGAGGTGAAGCCGCTGCTCACCGAGCATTGCACCAAGTGCCACGGCGCGTCGCAGCAGAAGGGCGACCTGCGCCTCGACACCGCCGCTGCCGCGCACAAGGGCGGCGAGAACGGCGCGGGTTTCAAGCCGGGACAGAGCGCCACCAGCCTTTTCATCCAGGCCGTCAAAGGCACGCACGACACCATCTCGCAGATGCCGTACAAAAAACCGCCGTTGAGCGACGCGCAGATCGCGCTGCTCGCCCGATGGATTGATGAAGGCGCGTCCGCGCCCGCGGATGAGAAGCCGGAGTCGGCGAAGCATTGGGCGTTCGTTCCACCGGTGCGGCCCGCGGTGCCGGGGGAAAGTGAATCAGTAAACAGTAAATCAGTAATCAGTGGGCCGAATGCGACCGGTCGTCGCACTGATTCACTGATTACTCGGAACCCCATCGACGCCTTCATCCGCTCGCGTCTTGCCAAAGATAAGATCGCGCCCGCCCCCGAGGCCGACCGTCCCACGCTCCTGCGCCGCGTGAGCCTCGACCTCACGGGCCTGCCGCCGACGCCAGCGGAAGTGGAGGCCTTTGCGAAAGACGCGCGTGCCGACGCCTACGAGCGCGCCGTCGAACGCCTGCTCGCCTCGCCGCACTACGGCGAACGCTGGGGCCGCTGGTGGCTGGATGCCGCGCGCTACGCCGATTCGAACGGCTACAGCATCGATGCGCCTCGGCAGATTTGGAAATACCGCGACTGGGTGGTGGCCGCGATGAACCGCGACATGCCGTTCGATCAGTTCACGATCTGGCAGCTCGCCGGTGATTTGCTCGACACGAATTCCCTTCCGCCTCGCACTTCGCCGCTCGAACCGCTCATCGCCACCGGTTTCAACCGCAACACGCAGGTGAATCAGGAAGGCGGCATTGACCCCGAGCAGTTCCGCGTCGAGTCCGTGATGGATCGCGTGGGTACCTTCGGCACCGTCTTCCTCGGCCTGACCGTGGCCTGCGCGCAGTGCCATGACCACAAATTCGATCCCATTTCCCAGAAGGAGTATTACCAGCTCTACGCCTTCTTCAATTCTTCCATCGAGGACGGCCACGGCAAAGGCACGCCGAGCGGCGTGCTGGAAATTCCCGGCGAAAGTGAATCGGCGGACGCCGTGCAGAAGGAGCTGGAGGAAGTGCGTGGCGACATCGAGCGCTACCTCGACACCAAGGGCAGCGACGTGACGAAATGGGAGCAGTCGCTCACTGACGAACAACGCGCAAAACTCCGCGGGGACGCGAAGGCCGCGCTGAAACTTGAATGGAGCAAACGCACGCTGGCACAGAAGCGTGCAGGCTACACCGCGTTCAAGCCCGAGGACGGCGACTTCAAATCACGCCACGCGCGGCTGACGACACTGGAGCGGAGCAAGAGCAAGCCCGTGACCACGCTGGTCATGCGCGAGTTAAAGCAGCCGCGCGAGACGCATGTGTTCACCAAAGGCGATTTCACACGCCCGGCGGACCAGGTGCAACCAGGCGTGCTGTCGGTGCTGCATTCCTTGGAGCGCCGGCTTCCAGCACGGCTCGTTGATGCCAACACGCAACGCGCCGTGCTGGAAGCCGGCGCTCCAAACCGCCTCGACCTCGCGCGCTGGGTCGTTGATCCCGCGAACCCGTTGCTGGCGCGCGTCACGGTCAATCGCGTCTGGCAGCAATACTTTGGACGCGGACTCGTCGAGACGGAGAACGACTTCGGCACGCAAGGCGCGCTGCCCACGCATCCCGAACTGCTCGACTGGCTGGCGTGTGAATTCAGCAACGTGCCCCCGGCGTCCCGCCGGGAAGGAACGTCGGAACGTTCGACGTCCATCGTCGAGTCGAATGACGCTGAAAAATCGGGCGCCCCGACCCGGGACGCCGGGGGCACTTCGCCCTGGTCCCTCAAACACCTCCACCGCCTCATCGTCACCAGCGCCACCTACCGCCAGTCCTCGCGCGTGCGACCGGAACTCGCGACCCTTGATCCGCTGAACAAACTTCTGGCCCGCCAGTCGCGCGTGCGGCTCGACGCGGAAGTGATTCGCGATTCCGCCCTCTTCACCAGCGGCCTGCTCTCGACTAAGCTCGGCGGGCCGCCGGTCTTTCCACCCCAGCCCGACGGTGTGATGAACCTCGGCCAATCCAAGCGCGACTGGAAAGCCAGCACCGGCGACGACCGCCATCGCCGCGCGCTCTACACCCACTTCTGGCGCGCGACGCCGCACCCCGCGCTCGCCGTCTTCGACGCGCCGGACGGCTTCAGCGCCTGCACGCGCCGCCTCCGCTCGAACACGCCGCTCCAGGCGCTCACACTGCTCAACGACCAGCAGTTCTACGAATTCGCCGAGGCGCTCGCCGCCCGCGCTTTGAAACTGCCCGCGAAGAACGACGACGAGCGCATCGCGCAAACCTTCCACCTCTGCCTGTCACGCCCGCCGAACCAGAAGGAGCAGGAACGCCTGCAACAACTCCTCGCCCAACAGCTCGCGCAAGAAACCGGCGACGAAACCACGCGCCGCACCACCGCGTGGAAGACGATGGCGCGAGTGCTGTTGAACCTCGACGAAACCATCACCAGGGAGTAATTCTTCAGCCATGAGCCTGACTGAAATCAAAGCCGCGATCCCGAAGCTCACGCCGCGCGAGCAGGCGGAACTCGACCTGTGGCTGCAGGAGCGCGAGGAGGAGGCGACGCAGCGCGTTCACTTTCTCGAACTGCGGGAAAAATTGCAGGAGAGCTACCACGCCGTGGCTGCCGGACAGGTGCATCCGTGGAATGAGAGCACGTTCGAGGAAATCCGTCAGGAAGCACACCGCCGTGCCGGCGGAAAAAGGTGAATTTGGAAGCCCGGATTACCATCTCGGAACCCGCCCGCACGGACTTGATCGCGCTGGGTGAAGGCTATTCGGAAATATCCCCGGAACTTGCCGACCGCATTCTTCACCGCATCCGCCAGAAGATAGACCTGCTCGGCCAATTCCCTGAACTCGGACGAGATCGCCCGGAGTTCAACCTGCCCGGATTGCGCAGCGTGGCGGCGAAGCCGCACGTCATTTTTTACTCCGTCCCGGAAGCCGCTTCGATCATCGTCCATCGCATCGTGGACGGACGCCGTGATCTGGCCGCAGTTTTCGCGCATGAACCCATCTGAATCCGATTTGCTGCCGCAGACCCGCCGTCAGTTTTTCAGCCGGTGCGGTCTGGGCCTCGGCTCCATCGCACTCGCGTCGCTGCTTGGCGACAAAGTTTTTGGAGCCGATGCCGCGTTGCCCAATCCTTTCGCGCCGAAGCCGCCGCACTTTCCGGCGCGGGCCAAGAACATCATCTACCTGTTCATGGCGGGCGGGCCGAGCCAGTTGGAGTTGTTTGATTACAAACCGAAGCTCGTGGAGTTGAACGGGCAGCCGATTCCGCAGTCGTTCATCGAGGGGAAACGCTTCGCCTTCATGGGCAGCAGTCACGGCACGAAGCTGCTCGGCACGCGGCGCGAATTCAAACAGCACGGCCAGAGCGGTGCGTGGGTGAGCAATCTGTTTCCGCACACGGCGGGCATCGTCGATGACATCTCGCTCGTGCATTCGTGCCAGGCGACGTTGTTCAATCACGCGCCGGCGAAGCTGTTCATGAACACCGGCTCCGGCCAGTTCGGACGGCCGAGCATGGGCGCGTGGGTCACTTATGGGCTGGGCAGCGAGTCACAGGACTTGCCGGGCTTCGTGGTGTTGCAAAGCGGTTCGCGCGGGCCGCGCGGCGGCGCGGTGAACTGGGGCAGCGGCTTTCTCCCGACCACGTATCAAGGCGTGCCGTTCCGCGGCGGCGGCGATCCGATTCTCGATTTGTCCTCGCCCAAAGGCGTGAGCGCGACGAAGCAGCGCCAGACCATCGACGCGATTCGTGACCTGAACCTCGCGCGCCTCGTTGAGACCGGCGACCCGGAAATCACCACGCGCATCTCGGCTTACGAGATGGCGTATCGGATGCAGTCGAGCGCGCCAGAACTGATCGACCTCTCCGGCGAGAGCGAGGCGACGCTCAAACTCTACGGCGTGGAGAAAGACAAGCCGTCCTTCGCGCGCAATTGTCTGCTCGCGCGCCGCCTCGTCGAGCGCGGTACGCGCTTCGTGCAGTTGTATCACACCAACTGGGACAGCCACGGAGGGCCGGGTGAAAACCTGCAAAGCGATTTCGAGAAAGTGTGCCGCGACGTCGATCAAGGCCAGGCCGCGCTGGTGAAAGATTTGCAGGCGCGCGGCCTGCTCAAGGACACGCTCGTGGTCTGGGGCGGCGAATTCGGCCGCACTCCGATGGGCGAGAACCGCGATACGACCGGACGCAATCACCACATCGACGCCTTCACCATGTGGTTCGCCGGGGGCGGCGTGAAAGCCGGGCAAGTCCTCGGCAAGACCGATGAGCTTGGTTTCAATTCCGTCGAAGACCCCGCGCACGTCCACGACATCCATGCCACGATTCTCCACCTGCTCGGCCTCGATCACAAAAAGCTCACCTTCCGTTTCCAGGGCCGCGACTTCCGCCTCACCGACGTCCACGGAGAGCTGGTCACGAAGCTGTTCACCTGAGTCGCCTTTCACGATCCGACGACCTTCTCCGCTCCTGCCTGCCAAAGCTCCGGCAACTCGTCCGCGAACGCGCCCGCCTGGGTTGCGAGTATTGCGGACTGGCCCAGGCACAGGAGCCGCTGTGCGCGGGCGGCGACATTCTTCAACGTGCCCCCGGCGTCCCGCCGGGTGGGGGCATAGTGATTTCGAGTGTCGCTTGACTCGGGAGCAGCGTCCGTCGTCAGTCAGTTTCCACCCGGCGGGACGCCGGGGGCACAGTCACGCCCGGCGGTAAATCGGTTTGGCCACCACTTCGGCAGCGAAGAGTTTGCCGCGAATCTCGATCTCGATCTTCGTTCCAGCTTTGGCCAGCGCGGGCGGGACGTAGCCGAGGCCGATGCCGAGATTGAGCGACGGGCTTTGCGTGCCGCTCACGGCTTCGCCGACTTTCGCGCCGTTCGCCCAGATCGGATAATGCGGACGCGGCGGGGCGGATTTCTCCGTCATCTTGAAGGCCGCGAGTTTCTTCTTCGTGCCGTTCGCTTTCTGATCGGCGAGCACGCCGCGCCCGATGAAATCGCCCTTGTCGAGCGCGACGAAGAAGCCGACGCCCGCCTCGATGGGCGTGGTGTTCTCGTCGAGTTCGTGACCGTAGAGCGGGTAACAAACTTCCGTGCGCAAGGTGTCGCGCGCGCCGAGTCCGGCGGGTTGCAGGCAGCCGATGTGGCCGACGGCGAGCGCACGAGTCCAGACCGCTTCGATGATTCCGGCGGGGCCGACGATTTCAAAACCATCCTCGCCGGTATAGCCGGTGCGGCACACATAGACCGAGGCCGCTTCAAACATGAACTCGCCGAGTTCGTTCTTCTTTAAGTCCGTGGCCTTGGTCACGAACGTCCCGCTGATGGAGCCGCCCGGCACAATCTCATTGATGAACTCGACGACGCGCGGCCCCTGGATCGCCACCGCGCCAAATTCCTCCGAGCAATTACGAAGGCGGATTTCGCCGCTGACCGCGCCGCTGTCGTATTGGTCCTGCACCCAATCCCAATCGGCGTCAATGCGCGAGGCGTTGACGATGAGCAGGAATTCCTCGTCGGCGAGACGGTAGGCGTAGAGGTCGTCCACCACGCCGCCGCGTTCGTTGCACATGAGTGTGTATTGGCCCTGGCCGACGGCGAGCTTGGCGATGTTGTTGGTCAGCGTGTGGTTGAGAAATTTTTCCGCGCTCGGGCCGCTCACGCAAATCTCGCCCATGTGCGAGATGTCGAAAATGCCCGCCGCCTTCCGCACGCAGAGGTGTTCGTCCGTGATGCTGGAATACTGCACCGGCATTTCCCAGCCGCCGAATTCAATGAGCTTGCCGCCGAGCTTCTGGTGCGCGGCAAAGAGCGGCGTGCGTTGGAGTGACATGGCGGTAGTTCAGTAGTGGTCGCGGCAGGAGACAATGACAATCTTTTCCAGTCGGATGAAATGTTTCAGGCGTGCCGAGCGAAAGAGCTGTTTCAATCAAACAGAGTTTGATCAGGGGTGATGATGTTCCGCCCGATCCGGACGTCTTCCACCGCGCGCAATAGCCGTTCGCGCCGGGCGGGATCGCGCAACAATTCATCCGTCGTGTCTGATGCGTTTTGGTCTTCGACGTTTGAGTCGTTGGTGGTTTGCATGACAGGAGTGAGTTCTTGATTCGTTGGCGGTCGGTCAGTCGGCAATTCAACTCAACCCCACTTCTCCAGCTTGAGCTGTTCCTTGGGCAGGCCGAGGTCGTGCAGCACCAGATGCTCGGCGGCATCGACGAGTGCGTTCGGGCCGCAGGCGTAGAAGACGGTGTTCGTCGCGTCGTCGCCCACGATTTCCTTCACCCACTCGGGCGTGAGGCGTCCGCGCCGGCCCGGCCACGGGTCTTCCGCGCCGAGGCGCGTGCAGGTGACGAGGAATTTGAACTTGGGATTCTCGGCTTCGAGCGCGCGGAACTCGTCG
>JBBQYK010000110.1:0-13320 GCA_038208765.1 Verrucomicrobiota bacterium | reverse complement strand
TACTCGCGGATGCTCGTGGAGGCGTCGAAGCGCAACTGCGTGCGCGCGGCGGCGATGTGCGCGGCGCTGGTCAGCGGGCGCGACCTGCTGCAACGGCTGCGGCGCGAGGACAAGCACATCTCGGAGGCGCGCGAATTGTTCGAGGCGTCGCAGGACTCGGACTTTTTCACGCTGATGCGCGCGTTCCAGTTTGCGAAGAAGTCGAACTTCGCTTTTGAAACGTGCCGGCGCTACGGCATCAACGCGCAGGTCGCGCGGCAGGTGGAGCAGACGTTCGAGCAGCTCATCACGATTGCGGAGCGGGAGAAGATGGTCGCGCGCGAGGAAAGTCCAACGTCCAAGGTCCAAGGTCCCACGTCGGATGACGCGCTGCTGCGCTGTCTCATGGCAGGGTTCATCGATCAGCTTTGTGTGCGGCGTGATCTCGGTACGTTGGAGTGCGAGATGACGGAGAAGCGGCAGGGCACGCTGCTGCGCGAAAGCGTGGTGCAAAATTCGCCGCTGCTGGTCACGGCGACGATTCGCGAAGTGCCGGGGCGCGGCGCAGAAAACATGACGCTGCTCGGCCTGGCCACGGGCGTGAAGCGCGAGTGGATCGAGGAGATGTTCCCGCAGCATCTGCACGCGACGGTCGAGCATCTCTACGACCGCACGCACAAGCGCGTGGCGGCGGTGAAGCTGGTGCGCTTCGTGGATCTGGTGGTGCATCATGAGCATCAGCGCGAAGTCATTCCTGAAGCGTCGGGCCGCGCACTGGCGGAGGCGGCGCGGCGTGGCTACTTCGAACTGCCGCTGTTGAACCACGAGGTGAAACAGTTTATCGCGCGCGCGAATCTGGTCTGCGCCGCGCAGCCGGAACTGGAGTTTCCACCACTGGACGAGGCAGCCATCACCGCCTCACTGGCCCGGGCTTTTCATGGCATGTCGCTGGCGAAGGAAGCGCAGGCCGCGCATGTGAAAGAAGAATTCGCCAAACACCTCGCACCGGAACAGCGCGCGTGGCTCGACGAACTCGCGCCGCTCACCATCACCTGGCCGGACGGTCGCAAACTGAAACTGCAATATCCCGGCGAGCCGCTGGACGAAGACGGCGAACCGAACTCACCCGAAGTGCAGATGAAGTTGCACGAGTGTTTCCCGCTCAAGGAGCACCCGCATCTGTGCGAGGGAAAAGTGCCCGTGAAACTCTGGCTGGCCACGCCCGATGGCAAACGGCTGGACGCCACGTTCAACTGGCCGGCCTTCCGCGCGAACAGCTACCCGAAGCTCAAGCCGCAGTTGCAGAAAAAGTTTTCCGCCGTGCTGTGGGTGTAGTGTGAGGGCAAAAGAAATTTGCGTCTCACGGGCCGATGGCGCGTCACTCACTTTCCCTCGTTCAGTTTTCCTGCCTCACGGAGGTTCGCCCCCTTCCGCTTGGTGAGTGAATCGCCGAGGTCGGCGCGGGCGCGCTCGGCGTGAGCTTTCAACCGTGCGACCACATTGGGGAATTGCGCGGCCACGTCATTCTTCTCGCTCGGATCCTTTTCCAAATTGTAGAGCGCGCCGCTGATTTTTGGGCGCGTGTATTTTCCGGGCCGTCCGCCGCCGCCGGGCACGGCGAGGTGCGCGTAGTCGTGGGCGAGGTGAAGTTTCCACGGGCCGGAGCGCACGGCTTCGAGGCCCTGTGCCCAGTAATAATAATAGGCTTCGTGCGGTGTCTTCGCGCCGGGCTGACCGGTCATGAGCGGCCAGATGTCGCGGCCGTCAATGATCCGGTCGGTCGGCGCGTTGGTGCCGGCGAGTTTGGCGATGGTCGGAAGCAAATCCATCGTCCAGGCCATCTCGCGGCACACGGAGCCAGCAGGTATTTTTCCCGGCCAGCGCATCAGGCACGGCACGCGCACGCCGCCATCGAAGGTCGTGCCCTTGCCTTCGCGCAAGGGCCGTGCGTCGCCCGCGTGCGAGCCGTAGAGCAGCCACGGACCGTTGTCGGACGTGAAGACGACGAGCGTGTTGTCGTCGAGGCCGTGGCGTTTCAGCGCGCTGAGGATTTCCCCGACGGACCAGTCGATTTCCTGAAGCACGTCGGCGTAGAGGCCGCGCCCGGAGGCGCCGTTGAATTTCGCGCTCACGTAGAGCGGGACGTGCGGCATCGGGTGCGGGACGTAGAGGAAGAAGGGTTTGGCTTGGTTACGTTCGATGAATTTCACGGCGCGTTCCGTGAACTGGGTGGTGAACTGGCGCTGGTCAGGCATGACCTCGACGACTTTTTCATTCTCGTAAAGCGGCAGCAGCGGGTAGTTCGTGCTCGCGGTGGGATGAAACGGCCACATGTCGTTCGAGTACGGGATGCCGGACCATTCATCGAAGCCGTGGCGCGTGGGGAGAAATTGCGGCGCGTCGCCGAGATGCCACTTGCCGAAGATGCCGGTGGCGTAGCCGCGCGCCTTCAGGATTTCTGCAATGGTCAGTTCGTTGGAATTGATTCCGACTTTCGCGCGCGGCCCGAGCGCGCCCTGAATGCCGATGCGATTGGGATAACAGCCCGTGAGCAACGCCGCGCGCGACGCCGAGCACACCGCTTGCGCCACGTAGAAGTCCGTGAAGCGCATCCCCTCGCGGGCAAACCGCGAAAGGTTCGGCGTGGGCGTCTGACCGCCGAACGGCGCGATGTCCGCGTAGCCCATGTCGTCGCAGTAGATGATGACGACATTGGGCGGGCGGGTGCTGGCGGTCTCGACGGTGCGCGGCGAGCGGCAACCGGTGAACATCAGTGCGCCGGTCAACGCGAGGACGAAAAGAGCGCGGGCGAAATGTCGTGGTAACATGGGCGAAAACTGACACGCGGGCGGACGATGGTTCAATCATGGAAGCGAAAGGAGCGCGGACCGCCGAGTCCGCGCGATCAAGAATCGAGACATGGCGGACGTCAAAAGTTTGGAAGCCAGCCCCTCGGGCCAAGTCGGGGCAGTTTCTCCAGTCGGGTCGTCCGCCTATTCCGGTCTCCTGCTTGCACTCGCGGACTCGGCGGTCCGCGTTCCGCGAGGCGGACTGAATTTTCGCGTGACGCGGGGCGTCGGTTGGCGGAACTATTCGTCACCGATGAAAATACTCTTTGCTCTCAGCGCCATTGCCTGCGCCGCCTTTGTCGCCACCGCCGCCGATGAATCCGGTTTCAAACCGCTCTTCAACGGCAAAGACTTGACCGGCTGGTCGGGCAATCCCGATCTCTGGTCCGTGGAGGACGAAACGATCAAAGGCGTCACCAAGGCGGATCCGAAACTCACGCACAACACGTTCCTCGTGTGGACGAACGGCGACGTGGCGGATTTTGAATTGCGCCTGAGCTACAAGATCGTGGCTGGCAACTCGGGCATCCAGTATCGCAGCAAGGTGCTGCGCCAGGGCGCGCAGGGGCCGATTGTCGGCGGATATCAGGCGGACTTCGAGGCGGGAAAAACTTACAGCGGGATTCTGTATGAGGAACAGGGCCGCGGCATTCTCGCGCAGCGCGGGCAGAAGACGGTCATCAAGGCCGACGCCGCCGATGCCAAGAAGCATAAAGTGGAAGTGGCCGGCTCCGTTGGCGACACGAAAGAGATTCAGGCGAAGATCAAACACGAGGAGTGGAACGACTACGTCATCATCGCCAAGGGCAATCATCTCCAGCATTTCATCAACGGCGTGCCGACGGCGGACATCACCGACGAACATGAAGCGAAGGCCGCGAAGTCCGGCGTGCTCGCGCTCCAGATTCACACCGGCCCGCCCATGACCGTGCAGTTCAAAAACATCCGCATGAAGAATCTCGGCAAGGATTCCGCCGCCGCCGACACCATGAAAAAGTTCGCCGGCAAGTGGGTGCCCGTCGAAGTCATCGCCAACGGCTCGGCCATCGAGCGCGAAAAACTGGACGCCATCCTTCTGACCATTGAGGGCAACAAATACACCTCGAAGGTCGGCGACAAGCTGGACGAGGGCGTGATCAGTGTTGATGACTCGAAGTCTCCTGCGGTCATGGACGTGGTGCGCCAGAAAGCCGACGGCGAGAAGGTGAATGTCCCGGCGATTTACGAATTGAAGGGCGACACGTTGATCGTGTGCTACGGCCTCGGCAGCACCGCGCGCCCGAGCGAGTTCAAATCCGAGGATGACAGCGGCGTGCTGCTGGTGACTTACAAGCGGGAATAGTTCGTCCTCATTTATTCGTCTTATGAAATTTCTCCCTTTGTTCCTCTTGTGTGGAGCCGTCGCCAGTGCGAGTGCGGCGGACAAAAAAATCATTCTGATCGCCGGCAGCCCGAGCCACGGGCATCTCGAACACGAGCATCGCGCCGGTGCGCTGCTGTTTCAGAAATGCCTCGCCAGCGTGCCGGGCTTGAACGTGACGGTGGTGAGCAACAACTGGCCGACGGATGAAAAAGTTTTCGAGGGCGCGGACGCGGTGGTCGTGTTTTGCACCGGCGGCGGCGGGCATCTGCTGACCAAGGGTAATCGCCTTCAGACGATGGATGGCGTGCTAAAAAACGGCGCGGGCTTCGGCACAATGCACTACGGCGTGGAGATTCCCGAAGGCAAGGGTGGCGCGGAATTCCTGCGCTGGCAGGGCGGCTACTTCCTCACCAACTGGTCGGTCAACCCGCACTGGGACGCGAACTTCACGAATTTGCCCAACCACGAAATCACGCGCGGCGTGAAGCCGTTCAAGATTCGCGACGAATGGTATTACCACATGAAGTTCGTGGACGGGATGAAGGGTGTGACGCCCATCCTGAGCGCGATTCCCCCGGACGGCACGCGCGGCCGTCCCGGCGCGAACAGCACGCACGGTGGCAATCCTGAAGTGCAAAAACACAAGGGCGAGGCGGAGCATGTGGTGTGGGCGTATGAGCGACCGGATGGCGGGCGCGGGTTCGGCTTCACCGGCGCGCACGAGCATCGGAACTGGGCGAATGAGAATTTTCGCAAGGTGGCGCTGAACGCGATTTTGTGGATCGCCAAAGTGCCGGTGCCTGCGAACGGTGTGGAATGCACCGTCACGCCAGAAGACATCATGGCGAATCTGGATCCCAAAGGTCAGAAGCCGAAGGCGGCGGCGGTCGCGCCGAAGGCCGAGCCGTTCATCAGTCCCGTTCTCCCCGAGAAAAAATGAAAATCTGTTCCCTCCTCGCCGGTGCGCTGGCCGCGTTTCTTTTTGCCGGTTGCGCCACGGCGCAAACCGCGGCCACAAAAAACATTGTCCTCATCGCGGGCAAGCCGAGTCACGGCCCAGGCGCGCACGAGTTCCGCGCGGGATCGTTGCTGCTCCAGAAATGTCTGAGCGGTGTGCCGGGCGTGAACGTGACGGTGTATTCCAACGGCTGGCCGAATGTGGCAGGCGCGCTCGATGGCGCGGACGCGGTGATCATTTACGCGGACGGCGGCGGCGGGCACCCGGCGGTGCAGGGCAATCACAAGTCCGTGCTCGACGCGCTGGCGAAGAAGGGCGTGGGCCTTGGCTTCATGCATTACGGCGTCGAAGTGCTGGCGACGAACGGCGGGCCGGAGTTCAAGGAATGGATTGGCGGCCACTACGACCATCAGTTTTCGTGCAACCCGATGTGGTCGCCGGACTACCAGAAATTTCCCAAACATCCGGTGGCGAATGGCGTGAAGCCGTTCAGCAACAAGGACGAATGGTATTTTAACATGCGCTGGCGCGACGACCCGAAGGGACTCACGCCCATCCTCACCGCCACGCCTTCCGACGACGTGCGCGACGGCCCCTACGTTTATCCACGCGGGCCGTATCCGCACATCGTCGCCGCGAGCGGTCGCGAGGAAACGATGATGTGGACCTACGAGCGCGCCGATGGCGGACGCGGCTTTGGTTTCACCGGCGGTCACACGCACGCGAACTGGGGCGACGCAAACCAGCGCAAAGTCGTGCTCAATGCGCTGCTCTGGCTCGCGAAAGCGCCCGTGCCGGCCAACGGCATTGATTCCGTCATCAGCCCCGAAGATTTGCAACAAAACCTCGATCCCAAGAAGAAATGAAACGCACCACACTCTCGTCCCTATTCGTCCTTTCCGTCACGGCCGCAGTTTTTGCCGCCGACGCGCCACCGGCCAAACCCGCCGCGCCGAAGCCCGCGCACACGCGCCCGGCCAGCCGCGAGGCCGCGCTCGAAGACTTGAAGAAGATGACCGTGGCCGACGGCCTTGAAGTCACGCTCTTCGCCAGCGAGCCGATGATGGTCAACCCTTGCGACATGGATGTGGACGCGCGCGGCCGTGTGTGGATCACCGAGGGCGCGAATTATCGCAAGTGGGCCAACCCGCCGGTGCGTCCCGAGGGCGACCGCATTCTGATCATGGAGGACACCGACGGCGACGGCGCGGCGGACAAGTCCACGGTGTTTTATCAGGGGCCGGAGATTAACAGCGCGCTCGGCATCTGCGTGCTGGGGAACAAGGTCATCGTGTCGTGCTCGCCGAACGTCTTCGTCTTCACCGACGAGAACGGCGACGACAAGGCGGACAAGAAGGAGCTGCTCTTCACCGGCATCTCCGGCGTGCAGCACGACCACGGCGTTCACGCGTTCATGTTCGGGCCGGATGGAAAACTTTATTTCAACCAGGGCAACGACGGACGGCAGATCAAAGACAAGGACGGCAAGCCGGTCGTGGATGTCGAAGGCAATGTGGTCGCGGGCAGCGGCAAGCCGTATCGCCAAGGCTTCGCCTTCCGCTGCAACATGGACGGCAGCGAGTTCGAGGTGCTGGGCCACAACTTCCGCAACAATTACGAGCTGGCCGTGGATTCCTTCGGCACCGTCTGGCAGTCGGACAACGACGACGATGGCAACAAGGGCGTGCGGATCAATTACGTGATGGAGCACGGCAACTTCGGCTACCAGGAGGAAAAGACCGGTGCCGGCTGGGGCGCGAACTGGAAGAAGGGGCAGGCCAAGGGCGCGAAGGACGAGGACAAGGTTCTCTACCAATGGCATCTGCATGATCCCGGCGTGGTGCCGAATTTGATTAACACCGGCGCGGGTTCGCCGACGGGCATCACCGTTTATGAAGGCAAGCTGCTGCCGGAAATTTTCCGCAACCAGGTCATCCACTGCGACGCCGGCCCGCGCGTTGTCCGCGCCTATCCGGTGAAGAGCAGCGGCGCGGGTTACACCGCCGAGATGGTGAACGTGCTGACCAGCAGCGACGCGTGGTTCCGTCCGTCGGACGTGAGCGTCGCGCCGGATGGCTCATTGCTGATCGCGGACTGGAATGACCCCGGCGTGGGCGGCCATGCGGCCGGTGATCACGACCTGAACATCATGCGCGGCCGCGTCTATCGCGTGGCTCCCAAGGGCGCGAAATACACGACGGCGAAACTGGATTTGACCACCGCGGCGGGCGCAGTGGCTGCGTTGCAATCTCCGAACAGCGCGACCCGTTACCTCGCGTGGACGGCGCTGAACAAGATGCAGGGCGGCGCGGAGCAGGAGCTGTTGAAACTGTGGAACAGTTCGGACGTCCGCCAGCGCGCGCGCGCGGTGCAATTGCTCGCGCGTATCAAGGGCAAGGAGGATCGCTACGTGCAGACGGCGATGCGCAGCGGCGTGCCCGACCTGACCATCACCGGCATCCGCATGGCGCGCGAGTTGAAGCTGCCGCTCGACAATTACCTTCCCCATCTCGTGGGCAATTCCAGCGCCGCCGTGCGCCGCGAGTGCGCCATCGCGCTGCGCCACAGCAAATCACCCGAGGCTCCGAAGCTCTGGGCCAAACTCGCCGTGCAGCACGACGGCCAGGACCGTTGGTATCTCGAAGCCCTCGGCATCGGTGCGGACAAGCAGGAGGAAAAGTATTTCGCCGCGTGGCTGGAAGCAGTGAAAGGCGATTGGAACACGCCCGCCGGCCGCGACATCGTCTGGCGTTCCCGCACCGCGAAGACGCTGCCGATGCTCGTGAAATTGATCACGGCCAAGGAAACGAGTGCCGCAGACAAGGATCGCTACATGCGCTCGCTCGATTTCCTCAGCGGCCCTGAGAAGGAGGCCGCGCTGGTCGAAATCGCCACGGGTGGGCTGTGAGCGGAGCCGCGGACTGCCTAGTCCGCAGTGGTAGAAATTCCCACGAGCACCGGACATGGCTGTCCGGTGCTCCGCTCACACCACAAACTCCAACTCCGGCGCGCGGGGCGTCAGCCCGCGCTCGTGGGCGCGGCGCAGGAAACGGCGGATGGATTCGCGGCCTTTCTCGCCGTAATCCAGCGTCCAGTGGTTCACGTACATGCTCACAAATTGATCCGCGAGTTCACGGCCCATGTCGCGCGCGTATTGCAGCGCGTGCTGCACGGCCTCGGCGCGATGATCGAGGCTGAACTGGATGCTGGCGGTGAGCGTGTCCGAGATTTTTTTCCGCACCTCGGGCGCGAAGCGTTTGTGAATCACGTTGCCGCCGAGCGGGAGTGGTAGTCCCTCATTCTCCTGTCCCCACCACACGCCGAGGTCTACGCACACCACCAGTCCTTCGTTCTGATACGTGAGCTGTCCCTCGTGAATAATCAGCCCCACGTCCGCGCGTCCGTCACGAACGGCGGCGAAAATTTGATCGAACGGCACGACGATGAAGTTGAACTCCTTCCCCGGTTTGCCGAGCCACAGTTGCAGCGCGAGAAAGGCGCTCGTCATCGTGCCGGGCACGGCGATTTTCTTCCGCAGAATTTCTTCGCGGGAAAATTTTTGCTTCGCCACGAGCATCGGGCCGTAGCCGTCGCCCATGCTCGCGCCGCTGGGGAGCAGCGCGTATTGGTCGCAGACGTGCGCGTAGGCGTGGATGCTGATGGCGGAGATGTCGAGTTCGCCGCGCGTGGCACGTTCGTTGAGCGTCTGGATGTCCTGGAGAATGTGCTCGAAGCTAAAGCCGTGCGTGGGAATCAAATCCTTGGCGAGCGCGTAAAACATGAAAGCGTCGTCCGGGTCGGGCGAGTGGCCGAGTGTGAGCGTGCGTTGTTCCATGGCGCGCAGGGTAAAAGCAGAGAGTCGAAAGCAGAAAGCAGAAATCTGGAGGACGAATGGACGCGCTGGTAGTGGGGCACCCGTCCCGGCTGCCGCCAGTCCACTGGCCCTCCGGGCTGGTGTTCCTTCAGCCGGGACGGCCAAGGACTAATGACAGCCGGGACGGCTGCCCCACTGAATTATTTCATTTCCGCCCTGCGCAATTCCGCCTTTGCTCATCGGATGATTTCGCGAGCCAAGTCTGAAGCGTTGTTTGCCGAGGCGTTGAAGTACATCCCCGGCGGCGTGAACTCGCCCGTGCGCGCGTTTCGCGCGGTGGGCGGCCAGCCCTTCTTCGTGAATCGCGCCAGCGGATCGCATGTCTTCGATGTCGATGGCCACGAATACATCGACTACGTGGGCACTTGGGGGCCGGCGATTCTCGGGCACGCGCATCCGAAAATTATTCGCGCCGTGCAAGCGGCGGCAGAGCAGGGGACGAGCTTCGGCATTCCCAATCCGCTTGAAGTCACGATGGCGAAGCTCGTCTGCGCCGCCGTGCCGAGCGTGCAGAAGGTGCGGATGTGCAACTCCGGCACCGAGGCGTGCATGAGCGCCATCCGCCTCGCGCGCGGCTTCACGAAGCGCGACAAGATTGTGAAGTTCGACGGCTGCTATCACGGGCACGCGGACTCGTTGCTGGTGAAGGCCGGCTCCGGCGCGCTCACCTTCGGGCATCCCGACAGCCTCGGCGTGCCGGCCAGTTTCACGCAGCACACGATTGTTGCGCCGTTCAACGACGAGGAGGCGGTGCGCGCCGTCTTCGAGGCGAATCGCGGACAGATCGCGGGCATCATTGTGGAGCCGGTGCCGGGCAACGCGGGCTTGTACCTGCCGAAGCCGGGCTACTTGGAATTCCTGAGCCGCATCACCAGCGAGCACGGCGCGCTGCTCATCTTCGATGAAGTGATGACGGGCTTCCGTCTCGCGCCCGGCGGAGCACAGGAGCGTTTTGGCATCACGCCGGACTTGTCGTGCTTCGGCAAAATCATCGGCGGCGGGCTGCCGGTCGGTGCGTTTGGCGGTCGCGCGGAAATCATGGACTGCCTTGCGCCGCTGGGTGGCGTGTATCAGGCCGGGACGTTGAGCGGCAATCCGCTGGCCATGGCGGCGGGCATTGCGGCGTTGGAAGAACTCAAGTCAACCAACGCCCACGCCCAACTCGAAGAACTCGGCGCGCAACTCGAAACCGGAATGTGCGACGCTGCCAAGTCGGCGAACATTCCCGTCACCTTCAATCGCTGCGGCTCGATGTTCTGCGGCTACTTCACAGACCAGCCCGTTCACAATCTGGCCGATGCGATGCACGCCGACCGCGTGCGCTTCGCGAAGTTCTTTCACGGGATGCTGGACGCGGGCGTGTATCTCGCGCCTTCGCAATTCGAGGCGGGCTTTCTTTCCACCGCGCACACCGGCGCGGACCTCGAGCACACGGTGGCGGCGGCGGCGAAGGTGATGAAGGGGCTGTGATTCTTTGGAAAAGCAGTCGCGGCGACGTTCGCAGCCTGGAAGCAACACTGACACGAAACTGAAAAGTCTCGCGACCTGTAGGATGGAAGCCGGCGTTACGAAAAAATCCTGCCGACTGGCTAACGCGGTTCCTCAATCACGATCAGTTTGTCCACCTGCTCCGGCGTCAGCGCCTGCTTCTGCCCGCTGGGCCAGGTGATTTCGAGCGCGTCCACTTTCGTGGCCTTCCCCAAACCGAACGTCACGACGGACTCGGATTGCGCGAGGTAACTGCGCGTCGGATTCACCACGCGCGTGAACGTCTGGCCGCCGGCTTTCGCCACCACTTTCGCGCCCAGCGCACTCCGGTTGGATTTCGTGCCGGTGAGTTTCACACGCAGCCAGTGATGGCCGAGTTGCTGATCGTTGCGCAGGAGCAAGGGAGCGCCGCCCGCCTGCGTGAACACCACGTCGAGATCGCCATCGCCATCAATATCCGCGAACGCCGAGGCGCGGCCCACCAGCGGCTTGAATAAATCACCGCCCGCGTGCGCGGCGTCCACAGCGGCGAAAGTCGCGCCGCTCTTTGCGCCCGTGTTCCAGAACAGTTGCGCGGGCTGACGATAGCTCTGGCTCTTTTGCAGCTTCACGATTTCTTCGTCGAGATGGCCGTTGACCGAGAGCAGGTCCAATCGCCCATCGAGATCGTAATCGAAAAAGAAAATGCCGAACTTGAGCAGCAGCCGGCTCGCGGGACCGACGCCCTCGGGAATCGCCTCGTCGTTGTAATGCAGGCCGCCGGGTTGCGAGACGCAAAGCGCGGTCATCTCGTTGGCGAAGTTCGCGATGCAGATGCCGAGCGCGGCGTCGTTGCGGTAATACGCGGCGTCAATGCCCATCGCACCGCGCGCGTTGCCGTAGGCGTCGAAGGCGATGCCCGAACTGGCCCCGAGATCCTTGAACGTGCCGTTCTTCTGGTTGTGCAGGACGAAGTTCGGCGTGGTGTCGTTCGCCACGACAAGATCGGTGAAGCCGTCTTGATCGAGATCGACAGGCACCACGCCCAGCGTCTTGGCCGAAGGCAGGCCGAGCGCGACGTTCTTGATCTGCACGCCCGACGCGGCGGAAACATCCGCGAACTTTCCGCCGCCTTCGTTGTGATACAGGCGCGGGAAGGTACCCTCGAAATTCATCGGCTGCCCGTAGGCGCGCGTGGTGCCGTCGATCTTGGAGCCGACCTGCGCGTCAATCTCGCGCGACCACTTCACGTATTGACCCACGAACAAATCGAGCCGCCCGTCGTTGTCGTAGTCGAAGAAGCACGTCGCGGTGCTCCATTGCTTCACGTCGCCCGCCACGCCCGCGCTTGCGGTCACGTCGGAAAATTTTCCGCCGCCAAGATTTTTGAAAAGATGATTGGCTCCAACACAGGTGATGAAAAGGTCAGTGAGTCCGTCGTTATCGAAGTCGCCGGTGCCCACGCCCATGCCCATCACGCTCACGTCGAGTCCGCTGTTCGCGGTCACGTCGGAGAATTTTCCGGCACCGTCATTCGCGTAAAGCTTCAGCGTGGGCAAAGCACCGGCGACCCGTGCCCACGGCCACGGCGTGCCGTTGATGAAAAGCAAATCCTGATCACCATCGTTGTCGAAGTCGAAGAAAGCCACGCCCGCGCCCATCGTCTCCGGCAGAAGTTTTTCCGGCGACGCGCTGTTGAAGTGCGTGAAGTTGATCCCGGCGCTCACGGTGATGTCGGTGAACTTCACCTTGGGAATCTCCACCGCCTTTGCCACCGCCGCGGTCGGCGCGGTGATTTGCGTGACCTGCGGCGCGGCCTTGGGCTTGGTGCGTTTGGCGTAAAGGATTCCGCCCACCACCGCCGCTACGATGACGACGAGTGCGATCACGGACCAGCGGAAGGCTTTACCAACCACGCGATCATCAAGGTGGGCGGTTTCGTCCGGTTCCGTGAACGGTGATTTTTTGGGATCGTTTGGATTCATGTCAGTGAATTGTAATTAACGCAGCAAGGCGTCCGAACTCAGGTGTTCTCAAGCCGGAGGCTTGGCAGAAATTAGCCGGGGGTTGAGGAGTGCAGCGACGACACCCCCGGATCAACGCCCCGACGGTTCCGCACCCCGGCGGGGTGCCAGAACGCCACGAAACATCACACGCCTCTGGCACCCCTGCCGGGGTGCCGACATTTTTGTTTCGGCGTTCCGGTGGTGTCGCTGCGCTCAACCACCGGATACTGTCCGGCAACCCTCCGGGTTGCAAAATAGGGCGCGACATTTCATCGAAAAACCTGCGGCTCCGAAAATCATCTGCGGTTGCTTTGCCTGATTTCATTGCACGGATTCCCCCGGCTTCAACACCCACGCCGACGGGTGCTGCGTGAGTCCTGCGTGCGGATAATATTCCACGGCCTGCGGTGCGGAGAGCAGGATGACCGTGGCCTGCGGCGCGGCGGCCTGGGTGCGGCGCATCAAGTCTTTGCCGAGACCGCGCCGCTGATGCGACACGCGCACTGCGAGGTCGGAAAGATACGTGGCGTAAACGAAATCCGTGATCGAACGCGAAATGCCGACGAGCAGCTCACCGTCCCACGCGGTGATGACAAGGTTCGCGTTCCGCAACATCGCCGCCATGCGCTCGCGCTCGTCCACCGGACGCCGCTCGCCGAGCGTCGAAGCGCGGTACAACTCGATGACCTGATCGAGATCGAGATCGTTGCCACTGCGGTAGGTGATCATGTTTTTTTGTAGCGGCGGGGGGGTGGATGGCCGCCCGGAAGTGTTGAATTTCGGCGGGCAAAACCGGACCCCCGGAGGCCGGGGGGGGGGCGAAA
>JBBQYK010000109.1:0-13380 GCA_038208765.1 Verrucomicrobiota bacterium | reverse complement strand
CAAGTGGCCCTCAAGAACGAATTGGGAAGAAGTTCGAAACCGCAACACCTGCTTGACGCGTCGTGATGTGCAAGCCGTCTCCACCGCTTCCTTTGCCGCCTGAGATCAATAGGTTACGCCTGCTCATGAATTGGCCGTGGTTGGATGCTTACGGAATAAAGCGGTTATGGTGAACGGCAGCGTTATCCTCTGACGTGGGCCGGGACTGCGAACGGCTGCGCTCCGATGAGATCATCTGGTGGTTCCGCAGCAAGAGCGCGTCATGGCCGAGCTAAAGACCGATTGCTGTGATGCGTCAAGGAACCGCGCGGCGAGTTAGTGGGGCGTCGTCGCTCCGCGCGCGCCGGGGATGGCTACCAATCTTTCGGCATCAACTTCTCCCACCGGACAGCCAGGGCTTTTCTGAGCCGGGCCGCTGTGCTGAGAAGAACATCGACTTCCCCCGCTTCAATTCGCTGGACGTTGCGAATGTTGAGTTCCGCCAACTCGGCCAGCCGCTGCTGACTCATCTCCTGGGCCACGCGCTCTCGACGGATACTGTCACCCAATTGCTTGAGCGAGGCGTTGAGGGCTTTGGATTTCGGCACGCATTCCTTGTCAGGAAAACGACCGTTGACGGAAACGGCGTATGCGCCGTAGCCTGTGCATCCAAGCCGAAAGCAACGATGACCGAGCTCAAAACCAAACGATCACAAGCCTTGATCAAAGGAACGAAACTGGCCTGAATGCAATCCAGATGCACCTTGATGGGCCAAACCAAGTCGTGCCAGACCAAACCCACGTTTGGATCGATACCTGTTAGTCGGCACGACGGCCACGCCGTCGGCAACTCGAAATCAAAAGCCAACCATGAAAACAACAACCTTGCTCATCGTCCTTACGTTCATCGCTATGACGAACAGCTACGCCGGCATTCTGGCTGGGCCAATCGTCAATCCCGAAAACGGGCACACGTACTACTTGCTTACCGAGGACACATGGCAGAATTCTGAGACACAGGCGGTGGTGTTAGGTGGCCACTTGGCGACCATCAACAACCAAGCAGAGCAGGACTGGGTTTTCGCCAGCTTTGGTTCTTTCGGTGGGACGAATCGGAGCCTCTGGATTGGCCTCAGCGATGCGGCACAGGAAGGCACGTTCGTCTGGGCCAGCGGAGAGCCGGTGACCTACACGCAATGGCACCCGGGCCAGCCAGACAACGCCGTCGGAGGCGAGCACTACGTGCATATGATGCCGCAGCCGGTCGGTCCAGAGACCGCCGGGTTCTGGAACGATTTTGCCAACGCAGTCAGCAATCGACCAGATTTACAGCCGGTTTGCGGAGTTGTGGAGATCGTGGTGCCACCGCTGAATCTGCTCACCAACGGTCTCGTTGCCTACTACCCGTTCAACGGGAACGCGAATGACGAAAGCGGGCGGGGACTCCATTGCGATTCGACAAATGTCCAACCTGCCATGAACAGGTTTGGCAACCTCTCTGGTGCGCTCCAACTCGACGGAGACAACTCGGTTATTATCCAGCCAACGCCTGCCTTCAACGTCGGGCAGACTCAATACACCGTGACACTTTGGATGGCAACCGATGACGCCAGCAAATTGTATCAGGGCTTGTTCAACACGATTCCACATAATGGAATGCTCCTCGTGCTCAACCATCCACCGACCATTGGCAGAGTGGCTTCGATCATCGGCCCCGGGAGTAGCGGCTGGATCACCGGGTTCAATGGCGGAGCCAAGAACGACTACGTCTCGGGAACCTGGTATCAGGTCGTGTTCGTGAAGGATGGAGTGAATTATTCCTGCTACGTCAACGGACAACTCGACCACAACCTTGACCTGCCCGCGGCTTCATCGTTCGACCAGCTGTCCGGTTGGCACATTGGCGGATGGGGCAACACTTTCACTACCAGTGCGGGGGGCTTTCAAGGGCGCCTCGACGACATCCGCATCTACGACCGGGCGCTCGCGTCGAACGAAGTGGCGCAACTGTATGCCATCGAGTCCGCGCCACCGCTGAATCAATACCCGCCCATAAACGGCCTCGTGCTGGAAGCGGTGATCGACCCGCGTGCTTACGGCCTGGCCACCAGTGAATTTTCCGACGCCTTGGCGATGAGTGGCGACCGCATCGTGGTGCAGCAGGCTTTTGGTGGCGGCTCTGGTGCGTTGTCCCCCGCGAACAGCGGCTTGGTTCATGTGTTCGGTCGCACGGCCAGCAACAGCTACAGCCTCGCAACGACCATCACGACGCCGCACACGGTTTTTGACGCGCCAGCCTTCGGCATCTCCGTGGGAATCGTGAACCAGCTTGTGTATGTCGGCAGCCACCACACCTTCCGCGCGGGAGCGCACGATGGAACGGCGTACCTTTACTCGTTGAACCCGAACGCAAATTTGTTGGAAGCGTGGACGGAGTTTCCGTCGCAATGGGCCGGCTACTTCGGTGGCGCCGGGCGAATGATCTCCGATGCCCTGGTCATCAGCCAAGGCTCCGCCTCGGCTTACGGGAGCAGAGCGGGAGTGTTTTTTTACCGCGTGGATGGGAACGGGGCCAGACAACAGGTCTTCTCCTTGATGGCCCCGGACACGGATCGAAATGTCCGGGCCATCGCCCTTTCAACGAACCGGTGCGCGGTGCGGTGGGATTCACGGGCGAACACGGGCAACAATGAGTTTCTGGTTTTCGACATTCAGCGCACCAGTTCCAACACCATCGCCTCGGTCAGCACCAACTGCGTGATCACCCGTTTTGCCGAGGGCAGTCCTGAGAGCCTCGCATGTGATGACCAGTGGGTGGCGATTGGCGACCCGACCGCCGTTTCGGGAGGCAGCGAATGCGGAGCCGTCTATCTCTATCGAATCACCAGCGGCGCGGCGAATTTGGCCGCAACCATTTACCCGCCTGATTTGTACAACGGTGGAGGGTTTGGGCAGGCGGTGTGTCTCGCGAACGGGTTTCTGTTGGTGGGAAGTCCAAGCGCGCCTGGATCAGCCGGGACGAATGGGTGCGTCTATGTTTTCAGTCTCACCAGCGGCGGCGGGGCGACTCTATTGACGCGGCTTCAACCCGCTGCGGTAATCGGAAGCAGCGAGTCCTTCGGGTCTCCCATCGTGAGTGACGGCAACCGCGTGGCCATCGGTTCGTCCGACCAATTTCAGGCCGGGAATGGAGCAGTGTATGTGTACACACTTGAAGCGCCTCCCTGCATTCCTCATCCAGCGACGGCGACCGCTACGGTGGTGAACGGTTCAGTCGTCGGCATTCAACTCACCGATCTCGGATGCGGCTACACCAACGCTCCCATCGTCAGGATTGTGGGCGGCGGCGGAACCGGGGCCACGGCCATGACCACCATCACCAATGGATACGTCACCAGCATCACCATCATCGACGGAGGCACCGGCTACACCAATGCGCCCAGAGTGAGAGTTGCGTCGCCGCCCTTCGTGCCGTCGCTCAGTATTGCGGTGAGCCGGGTGAAAGTGACTCTGCATCTGCTCCTCGGGCACAATTACGTTTTGGAATCCTCGTCTGATCTCCAAAACTGGATGCAAGTCGGAGCGCAGTTCACAGCGGAAGATGAAGTCATTGAGCAGGAATTTGAGATTGGTTTAACCGGCCGCTTCTTCCGCACTCGGGAAGTTCCGTAATCGCAAAGCAACCCTTCTTCGCGCCCTTCGCGGCCTTGGCGTGAGGCAGGGTGGATTCCAACGGCATGGTTCCGGCTAAATTCCAAGGTCGATCAGAGCCTCCTCACGTCGGCTGCCACGAACGCCCCGGCTATTCCTCCGCGATGCGCGGCCATGCGCCTTTCACGGAGCCGTAGTGCCGGGTGAGCGCGGCGAAGCCCGGCGCGGCGGGGTCGGGACACACGGGCCGGAGTTGCGCATCGAGATAGAAGCAGCCCATCTCGGAAGACGGGAGTTTCTGGAAGAGCGCCTCGGCCTCGTCGGCGGCCTGGAGAAAAACTTGTTTCAACTCGCGCACGTTCATCGGTTGGACGGGGCGCACGGCGTCGAGTTCCTCCTGCCGGTATTTCGCGTGCCGCCGGGCCATGTCCACGATCATCTCGGGACTGAGGCCGGGGTCTTTGGCCGCCGCCGCCCAGACGAGCGCGCCGAAAGAAAGATGGCGTTGATGGAGCCAAATCATGTCGAGGTAGTCGCGGGCCACGGCGCGGCCGGCGGCGGCGAGGACTTTGTTCGTGGCGGCGTCCCAAAAGTTCAAACGCCAGCCGAGTTCTGGATCGGCCTCGATGGGGAAGAAACGGTAGGCGCTGTCGTTGACCCACTCGATCTTGGTCGCGGCGTCTCCGCGACGGACGCGGGCGCGGCAAAAGGTGTCATGCTGCGTAACCAACGTGGCCTCGAACCCGGCGTGCTGGAGCGAGGCCAGGTCCGCTTCCACAGAGAGGCGGAGCGCTTCGATCGTATCGTGAAACAGATCGATGTCCTGCGAAGCGCGGAGGCTGTCGGGAGACTGGTTCAGCACCGTGGCACCCGCGACAAAGCTGTCCGGATTTCGGTTCACAGCCAGAACACGAAGCACTTCCCGTTCGAGTGGGCCTAGCGGCATAACTGCTCCACCAGGCGGTAGCCAGCGTGTCCACCATGCAGGCGCAGACCTCGGATAATCAGCGGCAAGTGTTCAGCACGGAGTTCGACCTCCGGATTCCACGACCAGAAGCATTGGGCAAAGTATTCCCGGAACACGCGGCGGGCGAGTTCGAGCTTTTCTTCTTTGGTCAGTGGCGGACGTTCGTCCATGCGCGCGGAGCTTAACACGGCCCGGCGCGGGGAGACAAGGGAGAGGGAGCAACTGCGAGCCAGTGGGGATTCCGACCAAAAGAGACGGGCAGGATGGGAAGATGGATGTTCCGGGCCGCGCGGCTTTGGATGAGCGACGCTTGCGTTGGGGTCCAGGACGGGATGGCCAACGCCACTCCGGATGGCCTGCGGCGCACCAAAATCAGGCTGCGGCCGGGGTTGACCGCTGCAGTCACTCTGCTCAGAGTGCGTCCCATGCCCATTGCTCTCAGCATGATGTTGGTGCCTCGTGTGCGGCGGGCTTTTACCCTCATCGAATTGCTCGTCGTCATCGCCATCATTGCCATCCTCGCGTCGCTGCTGCTGCCGGCGCTGGCGCGTGCGAAGGAAAAGGCACGGCGCGTTCATTGTGTCAGCAACTTGAAACAACTCACGGCGGCGATGCACCTGTACACGACGGACTACGGAAAATATCCGTGGCGGGTGCCGATTGCCGATGGCGGGTCGCAACGAAAGACCAATGTGTTCAACACGTTTCTCGTGATGAGCAATGAACTGGTCACGCCCAAGATCATCATCTGCCCGAGCGATTCGCGGAAGGCGGCGGACAGTTGGGGAACCCTGCGTGAGACGAACATCTCCTATTTCCTTGGCATCGAGAGCAAGGAGGACCGCCCCGGCTCGCCGCTCGTCGGGGATCGCAACCTCGAAGGCGGCCGGCCCCGGCGGGACTGCCCCGTGGCGCTCGTGAACCGCGTCGCCGACGAATTCACGGCCACCTACATCCCGCGCGCCCACTGGACGAACACGATGCACCGCTTCGTCGGCAACGTCTCCATCGGCGACGCCAGCGCGCACTTGGTGACGAGAAAACAGATCCAGGAAATCTTCTGGAACTCCGGCGACGACGTGACGGCCTTTAACAATCACATCCTCCGGCCGTGAGGTTGAACGCGCGCGGGATGCCGCAGAGGTTTCACACCAACAACTGTCGCGCGCGTTCCACCGTGTCGATTTCCGCCGGTGATTTGTCGGCGCGGATGCGGACGATGCGCGGGAAACGCATCGCCAGACCGCTGCTGTGGCGGTCGCTCTCTTGGATTTTGTCGAAGGCGATTTCCAGCACCGTGTCCGGCACGACGGTGTGGAAGCGCCCGCGCTTTTCCAAAACCCGTTTCAGGAAATGCTGCGTGAGTTCGGCAATCTCCACGTCGGTCAGCCCGCTGTAGGCTTTGCCAATCGTCTTCAACTGGCCGGTGCGGTCGTCGCGCACGGCAAAGGTGTAATCGCTCAGCACCTTGCTGCGCTTGCCGTGGCCGTATTCCGCGCCGACCACCACGCAGTCGAGCGTGGCCAGCGCCTTCTTAAGCTTGAGCCACGCGAGTCCGCGACGGCCCGGGGAGTAAAAGCTTTCTGGCGACTTGGCCATCAGCCCTTCGTTGTTGCGACCGCGCGCGGCGGCAAAAGTTTTTTCAATCTCGTCCGCCGACTGCGCCTGCGTGATACGCGACAGGCGCAGGCCAGCGGGGAGAGTTAATTCCTCCAGCACACGACGCCGTTCCCGCAGCGGCTCGTTCAACTGGCTCGCGCCCTGCCGCCAGAGCAGATCGAAGGCGACAAATTGAATCGGCACTTCTTCGCGCATGAACAGGTCGTGCTCGCGACGGCCCAGCCGTTTCTGCAAATTCGCAAACGGCAAAATGTCCTGGCCGCGCATGGCGAGAATTTCGCCGTCGAGAATCACGTCCTCCGGCAGCCTGCGCGCGTTCTCCGCCACGTCGTGAAAGGTGTCAGTGATGTCCTTCAAGTCGCGCGAGTAGAGCGCCACGCGCGCGCCGACCTTGTGCAACTGGCACCGCACGCCGTCGTATTTATCCTCCAGCCAGACCGTCTTGGAGTGCGGTGACTTGTCACCGCTTTTTTGCGTCGCGACTTGTCGCGGCGCGTCAGGCGACAAGTCGTCTGAGGAGGAAGGCGGTGACAAGTCACCGCACTCCAAGAGACCGCCGCCCAGCCGTTCCCAAAGCCCTGCCGCTGTTTCCTCCGGCGAGGCGAGCATGAACTTCACCGGACGAAACGGCTGGATACTCGCCTCGCGCAACCGCTGTTGCGCCGCGAGCCGCGCCGTCTCCGCAATGTTGCCGAGCAGCAGATTCGCCGCGCGCACTTCGTCGCCGGAAGCGTCGAACGCTTTGGCCAGCGCTTCTTCCACCAGTCCTTCCTTCAAACCGATGCGCAGATCGCCGGTGATGATTTTGACGAGGAACTTCGCTTCGAGGGGCGCCGCTCGTTCCAAAACGCGCACGAGCAAAGGAAATTTGGCCGCCGGCCCGCGTGCGGTTTGCAGGGCGTCGAAGAGAGTTTGCATCTCGCGCAAAGCCAGTGGAACGCCGGTCTCTGGCCCACCGAGTTTCAGAATATCCGCTTGAGCAAGCCGTGCTGGAAGCCGGCGCTCCATCAACTCTCTCGCCGTCTCGCCGAGATCGCTGTGCTTGAGATAAGCGTGGTGAAATTCGGTGTCGTCCACGCCCGCGACGGTGCCGAGCGCATCGCGGAGCAGCGACCAGCCGACTTGCAGCACGCGATTCTCGCCCGGCGCAAACGGCAGTCCCGTGAACCACACCGTGACGAAGGGCGCGCTCTCCGCATCCAGCGTGCGCAAATAATCCGCGAGCCGGCGCACCTTCTCGAGCTTGCCCGGCGTGGCGGCGATGGCGGCGCACGTCTCGGCAAAGCGCGCGAAGTGTGTCGAAGGATTGGAAGCGTCAGGCAGCGTGCCGCCAGCATCCTGCGGGCGTTCTTCACCGACCAGCGGGACGCTGGCGGCACGTTGACCTCGGGCCTTGGCCTTTGAACTTTGGACATCCAATCCCAAAACCATCTGCTCGCCTTCACTCAGCGCCGTGGCGGTGAAGCCGAGGGCGCGCAAGGTTTGCGCGAAGTCCGCCGCGAAGCCGTGCAGCGTATAAACATGTTTCGGCTGCACCTGCTGCACGAACTTGATGAGGTCAGGAAAATCCGCGTGGTCGCTCAACGGAAACGCCGCGTCGCAGCGATACTGGTAGCGGCAGCCCGCATTCACCGCCCAGCCGGTCAGCACCGCGCCCCGCGTCTTGCCGAGACTGCGCACCATCGCCGAACCTGCGACGCTGGGCGGACACAAGAGAACTTTTCCCTGCGCCCGGCCCGACTCGTATTTTTCATACGGCGGAAAACTGTGGCCGAACTGCTCATAGACCTTCGTCATGTTGAACACGGAACTGTGCAGCATGATGGGCAGCCCCGCCGCGCCCAGGCTGGACAAAATCTCCTGACTCTTGCCCAGCGAATAGCCGTAGAGCACCGCCGTCTCGTCGTTGTCGAGCGCCTCCTGGCAGAAGCGGACGACGCCTTGCAGCACGTCTTCGGTGGGCGGGAAGCAATACTCCGGACGACCGAACGTGGTTTCCATGATGAGCGAGTCGGCGCGCACCGGCTGGCAGACTTCGGCGGAACGACCGCGGCGCAATTTGAAATCACCGGTGTAGAGCAGCGACTCGCCCTCGCATTCGATGAGCGACATCGCGCTGCCGAAGATGTGCCCCGCCGGGACGAGCGTGATGCGAAATTCATTCCCGCCCCGCTGAAAAACGTGCGGCTCATTGAAGCGCAACGCGTGCTCGATCCGTTTGCCGCCCATGCGCGCGGTCATCAAGCGCGCCGTCGGTTCGCTGAGAATCACTTCGCGATGATCGGCGGTGTGATCGGAGTGCGCGTGGCTGACGAAGACCAGTTCCTCCTTCGGCCAGTGCGGATCGAGCCAAAGGCGCAACTGCGGAAAATAAATCCCGCTCTCGCGATACTGGAATTCGAGCACTGGCACGCGCTGAGTTTAGGACGGGTGGAGGGCGAAAGCAAAAACGTGCCCCCGGCGTCCCCCCGAGTGTGAGCGTGGTGAGTTCGATGAAGGCCTGTTTCGTCGAGCGGCACGCGTCGTGAAAACATTTCCCACCCGGCGGGACGCCGGGGGCACGCTACTTCTTCTTCACCGGCCCCTTGCGGAAAGCTTCGTCGGTGAACAGGTAAATCTCGCGCGTCTCCGCCGTGGTCAGCAGTCCCTCGGGGACGAAGGTGCAGCCTTCGATTTGATCTACCTTGAACTTGTTCTGATGCGGCTTGCCCTTGAGCGCGCGCGTCACGTCGCCGCGAATGCTGAAAACGTACGCGCCGTTCTTCGCCACCAGTCCGAGCAAGTTGCCGTCGTGTGAAATGTCTGCACCGGTGACGGGTGAATCGATTCTGATTTCACCGACCTGCGCCAAGGTTTGAAACGGCGCGTCGTTGGTGAGCGAGAAACGGTAGAGAGTCGCGCGCGCATTGTTGGAGACTTTGGAAATCAGATACCCGTCCCCGTTCCAGACGATGAGGCTCTCGCAATCGAAGGGCGCGGCGGGATACTGCAAATTCCACGAGCGCGTCACGGGCGCGAGGCCGGTCGTCGCGGCCTTCGGGTCCGGCTCGTTGATCTGATGCACGCGGATGGTGATGGGTTTCGCGTCATTATTTCCCGTGTCGGCGAGGAAGAGATGGCCCGCGTTGTCAATCGCGATGTCCTCCCAATCCTCCAGCACCGCGCCGGTGATGCGATACTCGGCGAGCGGCTGGCCGTGGCGCGTGATGGCGTAAAGCACCTGACGTTTGCCGCCGCCGTCGTTGTGCGTCCAGAAAAGGGCGGGGTCTTTGCGGCTCACGACGAGGCCGGAGCTTTCCGTGAGGCGCGGGTTCTGAATCTTCGCGACGAGCAGGACGCCGGGTTCAACCAGTTTGCCGGGCGCAGCCACGTCGCGTGAATCCGCGCCGCAGGCGGTCAAAATACAAATCAAAATTGGGGCAAGCCATTTCATGTGAACGCGGGCATTGAACTGCAATCGCCCGGATAATTCTCTAAGTTTCTGTCCATGAGTTCGGAAGTAAGAGACGCATCGGCGGCCCCGGAGGCTTCAACGTTGATGGAATTTAATGTGCGCGGCATGACGTGCCAGAACTGCGTACGCCATGTGCGCGAGGCGATTTCCTCTGGCTCTGGCGCTTTCACAGCTTCCGTGAACCTGCCGAAGACGAACAGCCAGCGGCTGGAATTGGTGATTGTGACTCGGCGCATTTCCGGCTATGTCTCAGTATGTCCCGAACGACCGAACAACCCTGACACGTCCGTACTTTGATTTTATGCGGCAACAATTTTTATTCTGGCTGGTGATCGCCGTCTGCTCGCTGGTCCGCCCGGTGTGGGCCGCGAGTCCGCCGGTTATCAACCAACAACCGCAGGACCGCTCGGTGACGGAAAACCAGCCGGTGATCTTTTTCGTCGGCGTCACCGGCGATCAACCGCTGACCTTTCAGTGGCGGCGCAACGGCGTGGTCCTCTCGAACGCGCCGAACACGCCCGGCTATTCCATCCCCTTCGTCCCGCTGGCCGACAACGGCGCGGGCTTCTCGGTCATCATCACCAACAGCTTCGGCTCCGCCACCAGCACGGTCGCGACGCTCACGGTCTCGGCGGACGTGACGCCGCCGACCATCCTGCTCGTGACGAACGCGCCGAGTTACATCCACATCGTCGTCGTGTTCTCCGAGCGCGTGGAACTGAACAGCGCCCAGGAGATTTTCCATTACTCGATCCCCGGCGCAAACATCACCGGGGCCACGCTCGATCCCAGCGGCAGCAACGTGACGCTGACCGTGAATTCGGATCTGACCGACGGGGCCGTGTACACCGTGAACGTGGCGGACGTGACGGATGTGGCCGCGTCGCCAAACACCATCGCCGGCGGCACGTTTTTCAATTTCCGAGCCGGCCGCCCGCCCGTGATCAGCGGCCAGCCGCAGAACCAGATCGTGAATCCTGGCGGCTCCGCCTCGTTCAACGTTCTCGCGAGCGGCTCGACGCTGGAGTATCAGTGGTTCAAAGGCCTGCAGCCGCTGGCGGGTCAGACGAACGCTTCGCTGGACGTGTCGCCGGTCACGCAAGCCAGTCTCGGCAGCTACCGCGTGGTGGTTTCCAATTACCTGGGGGTCGTGACCAGCGCGGCGGCCACGCTCTCGTTCTTCGGAAATTACACGGTGGATTTGCCGGCGGGATTTTCCTTCGTGACCAAGCAGCTCGCCAACAACAGTCCGGAGTTTCCCATCCCCCAATCGGACATGACGCTCTACAAGTGGAATCCGGCGCTGCAAAATTTCGTCACCAATAATTTCGTCGCAGGCGCGGGCTGGAATCCTTCCGAGCCGGTCGTGGACGTGGGCGAAGGTGTGATCATCCACACGCTCGTGCCGGCGTCCCTCGTCTTTACCGGCACGCGCATCGTGCCGTCGTTGCCGGTGCCGTTGTCGCCGGGGTTCAATTTGCTCGGCGCGCAGGTGCCCATCATCGCAAGCTACACGGACATCGTCGGCCCGCCGCAGGAAGGCACGCTCGTCTATCAATACCGGCCCGGCGGCGACCCGCAGATTTTTGACGAGCTTAACTACCGCCTCAACTACTTCATCAACGGCCAGTGGCGCGACCAGCCGCCGCGGCTGCGCGTGGGCGAGGCCGCGTGGGTGAAAGTTGGCATCCCCGTCGTCATCACCAACCAGCCCGTGGCCCAGACCAACGTGGCCATCAGTGCGGCCGTCTCCTTCACCGTCGGCGCGATGGGCGAGGAACCGCTCCGCTACCAGTGGCGTTTGAACGGGCAGGACATTCCCGGCGCGACGAACAATGTCTATTCGATCAACTCCGTCGCCCCGAGCAACGCCGGCATTTACGGCGTGACCGTGGGCAACCTCCTCGGCGACATCAACAGCACCAAAGTCCCGTTGAAACTCAACGTGGCGGGCTTCCCGCTCACCGATGACTTCGCCGCCGCCGGCAACGTCAACGACACCAACCGCCTGCTCTCCAGCCACAACCGCAACGCCACCACGCAGCCCGGTGAACCGATGCACGGCGGCAAGCGCGCCCGTTCCTCCGTCTGGCTCACCTGGATCGCGCCCACCGGCGGCATCATGAACATGAGCCTCGCCGGCAGCGGCTTCGACAGCGTGCTCGCGGTTTATACGGGCAACAATGTCTCGAACCTTTATCAACTCGACGCGGACGACGACGCTGCGGGCTACGGCTGCGCCCGCGTGCGCTTCAACGCGCGCGTCGGCAACGCTTACCGCATCTGCGTCTCGGGCCTTGGCGACGGCCAGGGCGATATCCTGCTCGGCTGGAATCTGGAACCGACCGCGCACTTCCTGCCCGACTTCGGCGCACAGCCGCGGGACTTGACCGTGGGCTACGGTGCCACCGCACAGTTCACCGCCCCCGTGACCAACGGCGCCCAAACCACTTACCAGTGGTTCCAGGAGAACGCGCCCATCACGAACAACCCGACTGCCACCACGTCCACGCTCATCATCACCAACGTGGCCGACGGGCACGTCGGCTCCTATTTCGTGCGCGCGCAAAACTCGAACCGCCAGCGCGACAGCGCGCGCGCGCAGTTGCAGATTCGCGTGCCCGCGCCCGCCGGCCCCGTCGAGGGACTGCTCTTTGTGGACAAGTTTTTTGATCTCGAACTGCCCGCCGACCCCGGCGGCAATCCGCTCAAGCAGCCGGAGCAGAAGTTCGGCACCGTGCATCACGGCTACAGTGTGGCCAATCCCGGTGCGCCCGTCGGTGCCTACGCCCGCGATGTGGGCGAGCCGAATCACTGCGGCATCGCGGGCGGCTCCACCGTCTGGTTCACCATCCGCGCCACGAACAACGGCACGCTCCACGTCAACACCGACCTGAGCACCTACAATACTTTGCTCGCCGCCTACATCGGGCCGGGCACCAGTTACACCACCCTCACCAACGTGGGCTGCGACAACAACAGCGGGCTGGACGGACTGGACAGCCGCATGAGTTTTGCCACCGTTTCCAACCGGCTCTACTACATCGCCGCCGGTGGCGTCGGAGCTTCTTTCGGCACCCTGCGTTGGAAATCCCAGCTCGTGCTCCCGCTCACCATCACCAACCTGCTTTACACGAATTTCTCCGGCGGGCGCATCACCATGCGCGTCAACGGCACGCCCAACCTCGCCGCCACCGTGCAGACCGCGACCAACTTCGCCTCGCCCACCTGGGTCACGCTCACGAATTACACCGCGCCCAACGGCATCTTCAACTTCACCAACAACAACGTCGGCACGACCAACCGCTACTACCGCGTGGTGAATATTTTCTGACCCGGCGAAGTTGAACCAGGGAAGACACGGAAGGGGAAAACGGGACTGTGCATTGGATTTTTCCCTGTGGCAACGCGCGTCGTCCCCCTTCTGTCCCCTTCCGTGTCTTCCGTGGTCAGTTCATTTTCCCCGCAGACGTTGATCCAGTTCCCGCACCGCCGCTTCCATCCCCGGAAAACGGAACACAAACCCGTCCGCCAACAGTTTCCCCGGCACCACGCGGCGGCTCTTGAGGATCAGTTCCGTCTCCGTCCGCAGCACGAACGCGCCGGCTTCCAGCATCCACTCGAAGGCGGGCAAGCCGAACGGCACGCCGCCGCACACGCGGCGAAACGTCCGCATCATCTCCGCGTTCGGGAGCGGCTGCGGCGCGGC
>JBBQYK010000108.1:0-13397 GCA_038208765.1 Verrucomicrobiota bacterium | reverse complement strand
CCGTTCACGTCGGAGGCCAGCACTTGCGTGCCCACGCCGCTGTCGTTGTCGATGAGGTAGGGAATCCAGTCCACGGTCTTGTCCGCGTTGCGCACGAGCTTGAACCAATAGACCACCGCCGCGCCCGCCGCGTCGGCGTCGCCGTGCGCGCCGTGCGCCCAAAAGCGTTTGCCGGTCACGATGTCCTTCAAGCCATCGCCGTCCATGTCCACGAGATCAATCGCGTGCAACTGTGAGAAGACGACGCCGTATTTGTTCTCCTTCGCGGTCTTGCCCACGAAACGGTTTTCGGTGAAGGAAATTTTGTCGCCGTCGCGCTTCTGCTCGAACCACGCGAGACCGTAGCCGTGCGCCTCGATGCTGGTGATCACGTCGTTCAGTCCGTCGCCATTCACGTCGTAGGCGTACATTTGCGCGCCGCCGCTGCCGAAGTTCGCCGCGTGCTTGGTCCATTCGCCGCTCGCGGTCTGTTCCCACCACGCCTTCGCTTCGAGCATGTCGGCCTTGCCGTCGCCGTTCACATCGCCGAAGCCCATGCCGTGCGTGAAGCGTTGATAACCGACCTTCGGCGTGACCGCGCGCCAGGTCCACGGCTTGGTCGTGTCGCTCCAGTCCGGCTCGGCGTAGCCGAAGGTGCCGCCGGAGTTGGAAACGATCTCCGGCTTGCCGTCGCCGGTGATGTCGCCCCATTGCGGAGATTCGTTGTCCACGTTGCCGTACACCTTGTGGCGCTTCCAATGTTCGGCACCGGCGGCATTCTTCGGATTCTCGTACCACGACGCGTCGAGGCCGGGGAAGCCGTAGATCAAAATGTCGTCCCAGCCGTCCTTGTTGAAGTCATGCGTGAAGGCGAAAAAATTGTCCGAGTAGGTGTTGTTCGCCCCGAGCGCGCCCTCGAAACCGGGCACGGGGATTTGGGAAATCTTGCCGAGCTTGAAAGACTTCACCGCCGGATAGAACTCATGGCGCGCCTTGAAATCCGGCCCGGCCCACCAATACGGCCCCGAGACCACATCCATCTTGCCGTCCTTGTTGAAATCGCCGATGGCTGCACCCTCGCTCCAGAACTGATCGCTAAGCTGGATTTTCTTCCACGTATGCACCGTGTACTCGGCGGCGAAGGTGGAGAGCAAGGAGGCCGACAGCACGCCGGCGAGAGCGATGGAATTTGAGGTCATGGGCAAATCTCTGGCAGACACGGACGCGCGAGGCAAGCAGAGTAATCAGTGGTCAGTAATCAGTAATCAGTCGCGCTGCTCAGACCCGAAACGCCGCCATCGACGACTGGCTCACTGATCACTTCCCAGCCAAGCCCAGATTCCTCACCACCGCTGTCGTCGAGTGCGGTTTGTTCAGCGTGTAGAAGTGCAGCCCTTCCACACCTTCGCGCAGGAGTTCCTCGCATTGCTTTGTCGCGTAATCAATGCCGTAGGCGGTGGCCGCCGCGTCGTCGCTTTCGAGAGATTCGAGTTTCGCCAGCATGGGGGCGGGGATTTTCGCACCGCACATCGTGGTGAACTTCTTGATCTGCGACCCCGAAAGCACGGGCAGCATCCCGGGCACGAGCGGAACATTCACGCCCAGCTTCACGAGGTAATCGCGGAACTCGAAGAAGTCGCGGTTGTCGAAGAACAGTTGCGTGATGACGAAGTCCGCGCCCTCTTGGACCTTCTGCGCGAGCCGCTGCCAATCAACGTGCTTGCCCTCGCGACAGGCGATGTGGCCCTCGGGAAAACCCGCCGTGCCAATGCCGAAGCCGCCCACTTCACGGATGTAACTCACCAGTTCGTGCGAGAACTCAAAGCCGCCCGGTGTCTTCTGAAATTCACCCACGCCATTCGGCGGATCGCCGCGCAGCGCGAGAATGTTTTTGATGCCGCGCTTCTTCGCGTCGGCCAGCACTTCGCCGAGCTGCTCCTTCGTCGAGTTCACGCAGGTCAGATGCGCCATGGCGGTCAGGCCGTGTTCGTTCTGGATGCGCTCGACGATGGTGAGCGTCTTGTCGCGCGTGCTGCCGCCCGCGCCGTAGGTCACGGAGCAGAAGTCCGGCTTCAAAGTCATGAGCGCGGGAATGGTCTTCTCCAGCAGATTACGATCTCCCTCGTCGGTCTTCGGAGGGAAGAACTCGAAGGAGATGACCGGGGCCCGGCCACGTTTGGCGTTGTGAATGTCGCGAATGAACTGCATGTGCGGCGGGAGTGTGTGGGCGGATCAAAGTCAGTGCAAGTCCGCGCCCGGGCGGGGCGTGAAGCGGAGGCCCGGAGGGCCGGTCAGAAATTAGCCGGTGGCGTGAGCCACCGGTTGCAGTCCGAATTTGATAAAGCCCCGGCAGGGCGAAACCATTCCATGATCGTGGAAGACCGTGGGTGCCGCCCATTCAGGGCTGGGATCATCATTGGGTGGGTTTTTCCGGTGGCTCACGCCACCGGCTAATTTCTGACCGGGCCTCCGGGCCTTTCAGACAATCCATCTCCAAATCAGAGCGTCATCCGGTCGAGCGTCACTTCCACCGGCGGAGTTTCGCGGCATGACACGCGCGTGAACAGGCCGCGCCAGAAACCCAGGCCGTAAAAAAAATGGGTGGCAAAGAGCAGCGGAAACGCCGCCAGCGCCCGGCTCATTCCCTTGTGGAAATTCATCAGCGTCTGCCCGGCCAGAGCCAACACGTAGGCGGCCAGCGGCACCCAGGCGATTCCGAAGTGGCACTTCTCGACGATCACATCCGCAGTGGGAGTCCCGGTAAAAAATGTTTGGTCATAACCAACCCGCAGCCCGCCGAGCCACGCCCAAACCGGCAGCAGGGCGAGGAATAGCACGAACAACGGCGGAACAAAATTCATCGCCGAGCCGGGCGTCGGGTGCAGACGGAACTGTTCCGCCCGACCGCGTCCATAGGTCATCAGCATTTTGCAGAACGCGCGCAGCGTGGAGCGTGGACGCCGCTCCGCCACCACTTCAGGATCGTAGAGCAGGATGCCGCCGCGCTGCTGCACCTCGTCCATGAGCGCGTTTTCCTCGTTGGGATACAGCGCCTCGTCGAAGCCGCCGACCTCCAGCATGGTCGCGCGCCGTGCGAGCAGATTGCAGAGAATCAATTCCTTCTCGCCGCTCGGCCGCGTTTTGCCCACGCGGTCGTAACGCGCGCGGCTGGGACCGAAGGCGATCCAACTGGCGAGCACGATGGCGAAAACCTGTTCGAGGAACGGCGCGTCCTTCGGACACAGATTCGGCCCGCCGACCATCTGCACTTGGGGATTGGTTTGAAAATGTTCGACGGCGCGACGCAAGGAGCCGGGCACGGGCCGCGCGTCGTCGTCGAGGAAGTAAAGGATCTCGCCGGTGGCTTCGCGGAGCGCGCGGTTGCGCTGGATGGCGGGCTGCTTGCCGCGCGCGATGATCACGTCGATCAGCTCGCGCGGGTAATCCAGCCTGCGCGCCGCCTCCACGGAGGGAATCTCCGCCTGACCAGGTTTGGTCGGGACGATGATTGTGATGCGGGGCCATTCATGTTCCACGGGCGCGAGGCTAGACGAGCGGAACGGGCGTCGTGAAGTGCGAAGGTGCGGAGCGGCGGACAGCCATGTCCGCCGGCCATGATGCAGTCGAACTGCGGACTAAGCAGTCCGCAGCTCCAACCGGGCTACGGAATTACCATGCGGAAGAACTGCTGCGTCGCTCCTATCGAAATGCTTTTCGAGGAGAGCGCGCTCGTGGCCGTGACATCGCCCGTCACATTGTTCCACGCGGCGTTGGTGAGCGCGGACTTGGATTGCACGCGATAGGTCAGGCCCGCGACCGAATACCACGTCAGCACGCAGGAACCGCCCGCACATTGTACGCTTTTAATTACCGGCCGGGAAGTGACGACCGGACCGAGCGTGACCCAGTCGCTGCGAAATTTTTTGAACTGTGGAATGGGCAGAAACTTCGCCTCAATGTCGTCGCCATAATACAGGGCGATGCCGTTGTCGCTGATGAGTTGCACGGTCGAACTGCTGGTCCAGGGCGCGGGCGGCAGTTCGACAATGGCCTCGGGCAGCAGATTCGTGAGCGAGGCTCCGCGCTCCTGGGGCACACCGGCGGCAAGACCGTTCCAGGTGAAAAGGCGGAAGTCGCTCGGTGGCACGCCGCTCGCGATTCCGGGCGGGCCGGTCACAATCAGGAAATTGGTCGTGGTGCCCTCAATGCTGCGGATGCCACGCCCGCCGAGGTTCAGTTCAATCGGCGGGCCGAACCGCGCGAACCCCGCGACCGGCGAGTCGCTCACCGCGAGCGTGGTGAAATTCGTCACGGCAATGATCAGCGCGTGGACGCGATTGGTCGGCGGCACGAGCGGCGCGCGGAAGGCGAGATACGCAATGTTCGTGCTGCCCGGCGCCATCGTGAGTCCCTCGAAGTTGAAGCCCGAACCATCGAGCGATTTCGGATCGACGCCGGACGCGCCGCTGGCCGTGAGTCCGTAGTAGTGGGCGCCCTTGCCGTGGCCGTTGGTCGCGTCCCATTTCATCACATCAATTTTCAAATAATTGTAGCGACCGACGTAGCTCACCGTGCTGTTCGTGCCGGCGAAGACCACGTCCGTGCCAAAGACGCGCGAGCGGTTCGTGACCAGTTCCGCGTCGCGCGAGTGCGAATGCGAGCCGAGCCAGAAGAGGCGGTTGCCCACGCGGGTCGAGCCTTCGATATCCACTTCGCGCGGGCGGCCGTCGGCATATAGATCGTTCAGGTCGAGGAAGGGATTCATGCTGAACTCGACGAGGGCCGCGCCGGAATTGCTGCGGCTGAAAATGCGCAGCACCTGGTTTTCGTCGTCGCCCACGAACATGTAGTTCGCGTCGATGGGCATGGCCGTGGAGGCGTCGCTCACGCCGGTGTGGAACCGTCCGCCGCCGCGCAAATCCCACGAAGCGCCATATCGGAACGACGCCTGCCCAGTGAGAAAATTTCCCGTCACGGTGATGGTGATGCCCGCGTAGCCGTTGTTCGTCGGCAGCAGCGCCAGCGTGCGCGTGGCTCCCGTGCCGGACAAAAACAGATTGGCCGTCGGCACGACCAGCGGATTGTCCGAAGCGGCGCTCACGACGAGCAGATGCGCCGGCGTGTCCGGATCGGAAATGGTGAAGCGCACCATGGGCGCAGTCGGATCGGCAATGACGCTGGAGAACGGCGCGAGCGGACTGATGAGCGGCGCGTGCCGGTTCAGCGCGCCGGGCGTGAGGCGCGTGCCGTAGGGAAAATTCGCGCTGCCGCCCTGCCCTGCGTAAGCCAGCGTATCCGGGGACGGCCCGAGCAGATCGGCGTTGAACCACGCGAGCCTGGAGTTGGCATTCGTGTCGCCGGGCCAGCGCGTCGCGGCGTCCGGGGTGCCGCTGAGTTGCGTCAAAGCAGCGGGTGTGTAGAGCACGTCATTGTTGCCGCCGTCGAGCCAGCCGACGGAATCCAGCACCGTCGTCCCGGCGGGGAATCCTTCCGCCGTGCCTTTGTCGCCCACGTCGAAATCGCTGCCCTCGGGGAGCGGCCCCGGACTGCTCAAGAGGAGAAAACTCACGCTGCCGTTGCCGAGGCCGCCGCCGGGAGTGTCCAACTGCGGCGCGAGCCAGACCCGCGCGCCAACGGGAATGGCGTAAGGATGCCCATCACCCAGAACCGCGAGCAGCCCGCCGGAGCCAATCTGCGCGCCCGTGAGATCAATCACGGCGCGCGCCACGCCGGGATTGCTCTCGGCGTTGCCTTCCAAGACGAGGAGAAAAATGTTCGTGAGGTAGGCGTTCGGCGGGCCGAGCAGTTCCACGAACTCGAACGGCGCGTCCGCTGCGCCCGGCGGATTCACCTTCAATTCGTTGAGCAGCAGGCGGTCGTTCTCGCTCACGTTCAACACCACCGGCGGCACCAGCGCGCCGACGGGATAATTCGCATCCGCACTGGCGATGACGGCGTTGGACACGGCGACGACGCGCGCCCAACTGCCGACGAAGCTGTCGTCGAGCGCGCGCACGGTGATCGTTTTTGCGGCGGTGCTGTTGAAGACGAGTTGGTGACTGGAGGCAAATGTCGCGCCGCCGTTGGTGCTGAGTTGCACCGACGCGGGCGCGGTCACTTGCACGGTCACGGTGCCGGCGGGCGCGGTGTTGAGCGCCATGGTGAACGAGTCGGTGCCGGAGCCTTCGAGCAAATCCGTGCGGCCGCCGGATTCGATCACGACCACGCCCGGCAAACTGGCCGCGCCGAAATTCGGCAGGCCGAGATGATTCAAAGGCTGGCCGCCAAAACCGCCCGGCACGGTCTCGCTCGGATTGAGCAGCCAGATGGGAGGGCCGCTCATGAGATCGTCGCCCGCCACCCAAGAAGCCGCAGCCCAATCGGTGGTGTGACCGGCGCGGGCCAGGTACTCGGGGGTGAACCCCACCGGCACAATGGTTCCGTTCATCACGGTGGCACCGCTGCCCGGCGGCGTATCACGGCGAAAATTTATTTTCCCGTAGCCGAAGTCGCCCGCGCCGTCGCTGTCCAGCACGGCCACGGCATCCAGAACATTCCAGCTCGCAAAGAACGCGCCCTCGGGCAGGCCGTCGTCGTTGGCATCAATGTCCGCACCGGGCGAAGGAGGGTTCGCCGACTGGAGGAGGAAAAATGTGACGGAGGCGTTCTCCAAATCAGTCTGGCCGCTCTTGCCGCGATGGTTGATGGAACTGCCGGTGCCGGTGCCGAAGCCGGGGCCGTTGGTGTTGCTCAAGATGGTGGAACTCAGGCTCACGGGATAACTGTTCGAGTTCGGCAGCAGGACAAGAAAACCGTTGCCGCCGATCCGCTTCCCGGACAAGTCGAACACGTTGCGAAGCTCGCCGGGATTGCCGCTCGCGTCGCCGTCCACCGCCACGAGATATGTGCCGGGGGCGAGCAGGAGATTGGGCGTGCCGCGCAGTTCCACGTATTCGGTGAGCGCGTCGGGGCCGGGCGGGTTGAAGAGCACTTCACTGATCCAGACTTGCGCGCGGGCCACGCCGGCATAGCAGAGGAACACCGTCAGCAGCCACAGCCACCAGTTTCGCGCGGGGTTCGAGCAGTGATTCACAAGTCAACTCCAGGCGGTGTTCCGCCGGATGAGTGTGGGTCTTTCGTACTTCAGAACCGGGGCGAAGTCAAAGCGGCGCACCGGAGGACAGCGTCTTAATCTTAATCTTAATCCTAATCTTAATCACGGGGCTGAGGGATTAGGATTAGGATTAAGATTAAGACTACGAGTAGAACACAGCACGTCGGAGCGCGGGTCTCCCCATGAGCAAATGATACCGCTGGCCTCCGCGAAACGTCCGTCCCATCTTGCCCGCCATGAATCGCCTTTGCCACCCGCTCGCCCTCACGCTGCTGTTGGCCTCCGCGCTGGGCGGCCACGCAGCCGCGCCGTTGCTCCAGCCGCAGCCTCCGGTGGAGATTCGGGATTCACGCGGCGGGTTCGGCACGCTGCTCGTCGATGATCAGAAACGCCGCCTGCTCCTGGCCCACACCGGCAACGGCACGCTCGACGTGCTCGATTTGCACACCGAGAAGTTGGTGAAACAGATCAAGATAGGCGCGGCGACAGGCGTCATCTTGGACGCGACGAAAAATCGGTACTACGTCGTCACGGGCCGCGAGAAAAAATTCTTCGCCATCGACCGCGACAAGCTGGAAGTCATCGGCGAGTTCACGCTGCCCGGCGCGAGCGAAACCCTGACGCTGGGACCGTCCGGCGTGAATCGCGTCTTCGCCAGCCCAGCCGGGGGCACGGAGGTCTGGGTCATTGATGCCGTCGCGAAAATGATCGCCAGCACGTTGCCCGTTCCCGCCGGTCCCACCGCTCTCGTGGCCGAGGACGACACCAGCCGGATTTACGTGAGCGTCACTTCCGATGATTCCGTGCAAGTCATCAGCGCGGCGGACCACAACAGCACCATCGGCGGTTCTTGGCCAGTCGCGCCCGCGAAGAAACCGTCGGCGCTGGCCCTCGACCCGCGCGGCGGACGGCGGCTCTTCGTCGCGGGACTGAACGGCCAGCTCGTGGTGTTGAAAGCGGGAAACGGACAAAAAATCGGCACTGCGGAAATCGCCACCGGCGTGACACAGATCGCCTTCGACGCCGTGAAAGACCGGCTCTATTGCCCCAGCAGCAGCGGCAAGCTGACCGTGCTGGACACGAGCGGGAATTCCGTCCGGCCGCTCGGCGACGTGACGACGGTGCGCGGCGCGAAATCCATCGCCATTGATCCGAAGACGCACGCGGTCTGGCTGGCCTACACGGAGGGCGGGAAAAGCTACGCGCGGAAATTCGTGCCCTGAATTCATGTGGTGATTCCGCTGGGCACCAGGGCCGAACCACGTCCGGTGATTTACTGAGCAACTCAAAATTCCCTGTGGTGTTTGGACACTCCATGATTATCTTAGCCCCCATGAATCGGCACAAGATCGCGGCGTTGCTCGGCGCAGCCCTCGCGGCGGGCTGGAGCTTCCCGGCCCGCGCGGAAGTGAAGGACAATCCTTACCAGATCATCATTGAGCGCAACCCGTTCGGGCTGCGCCCCATCCCGCCTCCGCCGCCGCCCCCGACGACCGAAGCGCCGACGCCGCCGCCCTTGGGCGTCAACCTGACCGGCATCACCACGCTGCTCGGGCCGCCGAAGGTCTTTCTCGAATTAACCGATGCACAGACGAAGAAAGTCGAGCGGCCCTCGGCTTTGCTGGAAGGAGAAACGTTCAAGGCCATCACCGTGGTTTCCATTGATGCGGAGAACAACCGCGTGAAGATCAAGAATGGCGACGCGGAATCGTGGCTGGATTTTGACAAGAACGGCGTGAAGCCGGGCGGCGGCGGCGCACCCGCGCCCGTGCCGCATCCTGGATTCCCCGGGGCCAAACCGCCGATGGCGGGAGTGCCTGTCCCAGGAGGCGCTGCACCCGCCGTCGCTGACCCGACGGGCCGCGGCGGACTTGTGGGCGGCTACACGGCTCCCGCCGCCGCGCCCCCGACTTACAACCCCGGCGCAGTGGCCTCCGTTCCCGGACTGCCTCCTCGCACGGTTCGCACGGATGGAGCCGGACTTATCGGTGGGACTGGAACCGCCCCCGCCGCCGCTCCGGCCACGCCCGCTTCATCGGTGATGACGCCCGCGCAGGCCCAGGCGATCATCGAAGCCCGCAGGGAACAACTCCGGCTGCAGGGCAGCCCTGCCGCAGGCATCTACCCCCCCACAGCGCTCGGTCAGGAACTCAAGGGGCCACCAGGCTTGCCCAGATAATCGTCCGTGCCGGAACGCCCTGCTTCGGCTTTGGCAGTTCACACTGTTCGCATCTGCACCGCATCCACCGTTGTCTCGCCGGCGGCAATGGAACTGATGACCACCACCGTCTGTCCCGCCTGCAACGTGCCGGCGGCGAGCAGGGCCTTGATGGCGTAATCGATGTTCTTGTCCGGGTTCGTGTGGTCGAAGGGAATCACCTTCGGCGTCACGCCGCGATGCAGCGCGAGCGAATCCGCCACCGCCCAGTCTTCGCAGAACGCGTAAATCGGCGAGTAACGGGGCCGCATCCACGCCGTGTGCCGCGCCATGTTGCCGCGCAATGTGAAGACGAGGATCGCGTCCGCCCGCAGTTCATCCGCCATCACCACCGCGCTCTTCGCCATCTTCTGGCGCGGACTGGTGAACTCGGCCTTTTCATGAAAACCCGCGCCGCCGCTGGCCTCGGTGCGTTTCGAGATGCGATCAAAAACTTCCAGGCAGCGCAGCGGATATTTTCCCACCGTGGTCTCGCCGCTCAACATGATCGCGTCCGCCTGCTCGAAGACGGCGTTCGCCACGTCCGTGACTTCCGCGCGCGTCGGCATGGGACTTTCAATCATGCTCTCCAGCATGTGCGTGGCAACAATCACCGGCCGCCCCACGCGCAGGCACATCTTCACAATCTTGCGCTGGATGATGGGCAGTTCTTCGTAAGGAACTTCAATGCCCAGATCGCCGCGCGCGACCATGATGGCGTCCGTTTCCTGGATGATTTCGACGAGATTCTTCACCGCCTGCTGGTCTTCAATCTTCGCGACGATCTGCGGCTTATGTTTGGAGCGTTCGCAGAAAGCACGCAACTGCTGCAAATCCTTCGCCTCGCGCACAAAACTCAGCGCGATGTAATCCACGCCGAGTTCCAACCCCAGTTCCACGTCGGCAAAATCTTTCGCGGTCAGGGCGGGCAGGCTCACCTTCACACCGGGCAGGTTGATGTGCCGACGGCTGCCCAACATGCCGGGCGTGAGCACTTCGCACTCGATGTGGTTGCCCTCCTTCGCCAGCACCTTCATGTGAATGGCCCCGTTATCCACGAGCACTACGTCGCCCACGCTGATGTCATTGACGAAGTTCTCGTAATTCACGTCCACCGAATGCACTTCCTCGCTCTTCTCGCCGCGCACGGTGAAGACGAATTTCTGGCCGGGCTTCAAATCCAGTTTCGCCGGCAAATCCCCCGTGCGAATGGCCGGCCCCTGCGTGTCCATGAGAATGCCCACGGAACATTTGCGCGCGATGGCCGCCTCGCGAATCGCCGCGACGACGCGCCGCACCCAGTCGTGAGAGGAGTGCGACATGTTGAGCCGGGCGACGTTCATGCCCGCGTCGATGAGTTTGCCGAGCATTTCCGGCGAATCAGTGACCGGACCGATGGTGGCTATGATTTTTGTCTTCCGCATTGGCCGGGGACGTTAGGAGAGCACTTTGGAAAATGGAATGGGATTGTTGCCCCCGCCGCATCAGTCTGTGGCCGTCGCCGCGAAACAAAGCTTGATCGTCCCGGATCGCACGGTGAAATTGCGCCGCTGATTTATGGCTGACATTGCTAACACGTATCCGGACAACATCGCCGGCAAGTATTTCGTCGATAACCAGTGCATCGACTGCGACCTGTGCCGCGAGACGGCCCCGGCGAATTTCAAGCGCAACGACGATGGCGGCTACTCCTTCGTCTATAAGCAGCCCGAGAACGACGACGAGGAAAAGCTCTGCATCGAGGCCAAGGAAGGCTGCCCCGTCGAAGCCATCGGCGACAACGGCGCGTAGCACCCGGCAAAATCTTTCAGAGACCCGCAGTGTTGAACTGCGGGTTTTTGATTTTGCGGTCCGGACCGGTGGGAGTTTGGGGTTTGGTGCGGAGAATTTATTGGGAATTGGAGAGTGGGATTTTGGAGATTTCGCAGGCGGTTTTGCCCGTTGACACGGGGACTTTCCCAGCTAGTCTCTCGCCCCGCCTCAAGTCAGGCCGCAGCGATGAACGCCGCGACCGCTTCGAGTGCGACCGGGAAGGAAGTGAATCCAGTTGACCGAAATTAAGCTCAAGAAAGGCGAACCAGTTGATAAGGCCCTGCGCCGGTTGAAAAAGAAAATCGACCGCGAAGGCACCCTGAAAGAAGTGCGCAATCACCGCCACTTCGAGAAGCCCAGCGAACGCAAACGCCGCAAGATGAAAGCCGCGCGTTTCTCCGCCATGCTCACCGCGCGTTACGCCGATCTGTAATTCCCGAGAACCATTCTGGCCGGGTGCGGTCTAGTTATCGCACCCGGCCTTTTGCTTATGTATTCGCTTTCCAGTTGCTGGAACTCATCTCGCCACACCGATGGCCGCGCCATGCTGGAGGAAATCCGCGCGCTCGGTTTCGAGTATGCCGAACTGAGTCACGGCATCCGCATCAGCCTGCTGCCCGGCATCCTCGACGCCGTGGACAGCGGGCTGATCAAAATCTCTTCCGTCCACAATTTTTGCCCGCTTCCGATGGGCATTGATCGCGCCGCGCCGAACATCTTCCAGTTTTCCTCCGACGACCGCCGCGAGCGCGAGAACGCCTTCAAGCACAGTCTGAAAACCTTTGAGACCGCCGCGCGTCTGAAAGCGCCGCTCGTCGTCCTCCACATGGGCAGCGTGGACATGAAGGATTACACCGACAAACTCGTGGACCTCATCCAGGACGGGAAAAAGGACACGCCGAAGTTCCAGAAAATCTGCGACGAGGCGCAGCGCAAGCGTCAGGACAAAGGCCCGCGCTACATCGAGGCCGCGCACGACATGCTGCGCCGGCTGATTCCCGAGGCGGAAAAGCACGGCGTGCTGCTTGGCGTGGAGAACCGCGAGGCACTGGAGGAAATCCCCTTCGATCACGAGTTGGAATACTTCTTCCGCGACTTCGATTCGCCCACCGTGCGCTACTGGCACGACACCGGTCACGCGCAGATCAAAGCCAACCTCGGCTTCATCGATCACGTCAGCCAGGTGGACACGCTGGAGCCACGGCTCGCCGGCTTTCACATTCACGATGTCGAATATCCGGGGCGGGACCATCAGCAGCCCGGCACCGGCTGTGTTGATTTCGCCGCGTTGAAAAAATACGTCCGGCCCGAGCACATCAAGGTGTTCGAGTTCAGCGGCAGCCTGAATACAGAACAGGTGCGGGCCGGTGTCTCCTACGTGAAGGGCTTGTGGGGCCACGAGTGAGCACCATTAAAAAAATCTGGAGCACAAGCTGGCGCGTCGCGGTGGGCGCGGTGCTGTTGCTCTGGATTTTCCATTCCATCTTCGTCAACGAGGCGCGCGAACAGTCCAAGTGCAAAGACCCCGCCACCTGCGCGCCGCTCGTGGATCGCGGACAGACCATTGACCATGACCGCTGGCAGCAACTCCCGCGCACCGAACAATGGCGGCTCGGCTGGACCTACGGCCCGCCCGCGCTCTGGCAGACGCTCCGCAGCGTGCACCTCGGATCACTCGCGCTGTCGTTCGTGCTCATGGGCGGCACGCTGCTCGTCGGCGTGATTCGCTGGCGCACCGTGCTGCGCGTGCAAGGACTCGCCCTGCCCTTCAATCGAGCCGCCGAAATTTCTCTCGTTGCCCATTTCTTCAACTCGTTCCTCCTCGGCACCGTCGGCGGCGACGTGATGAAGGCCTGGTGCGCCGCGCGCGAAACGCATCACAAGAAAACCGAAGCCGTCGTGACCGTCTTCGTGGATCGGGTCATCGGGCTGTGGGCCATGCTCGTCTTCGCCGCCATGATGATCGTCCCCAACGTCTCGCTGTTTGAGCGCCTCGGACTGCGCAGCGCCTTCCTGCGCATTTTTTCCGAACCATCGGCGGGCTTCTCCGAGCTGTTCCGCATCACGTCCAAGGAACCCATCGTCTCCGCCACGGTCATGCTGCTCGGCATGACGTTTCTCGGCACCGTGTTTGTGTTCCTCGCCTTTCGCGGCGGCGTGTCGCGCGGCTGGTCTGGCGCGCGCGACTGGCTGCGGCGGTTGCCCAAAGGCGACTGGCTCGAACGCTCGCTGGAATCCTGCCGCCGGTTCGGCCAGGAACGCGGCTTCTTCACCCGCGCCCTGGCGCTCTCGATG
>JBBQYK010000107.1:0-13567 GCA_038208765.1 Verrucomicrobiota bacterium | reverse complement strand
ACGGCGTTCAAAAGCGTGGCACCGGAAACACAGGTGCAGCTTGGCGCGAGGGACGGCGCACGGGTCGCGCGCGGGGAAAAGATTTTGGAAGTGAACGGTCCGGCGCGCGCGTTGCTGACGGGCGAACGGGTCGCGTTGAATTTCGTGCAGCGATTGTCCGGCGTTGCGACGCTAGCCGCCCATTTTGTGGAAGCCGTGGCCGGCACCAGCGCGGTGATTCTCGACACACGCAAGACCACGCCGGGCTGGCGCGAGTTGGAGAAATACGCCGTGCGCTGCGGCGGCGCGCGCAATCATCGCTTCGGCCTCTGGGACATGGTGCTGATCAAGGACAACCATCTGGCCGCCTTGCGCGACGCCGCGCCGAACGCCATCGCCGCCGCCGTGCAGCGCGCGCGCGCGAATTATCCCGCCCTCAAAGTCGAGGTGGAGACGGACACTTTGGAACAGGTGGCGCAGGCGGCGGACGCGGGCGCGGACATCATCCTGCTCGACAACATGTCGCTGGAACAATTGCGCGAAGCCGTGCGCCTCGTCGGCGGTCGTGCGAAGACGGAGGCGAGCGGCGGCGTGAATCTGCAGACGGTGCGCGGCATCGCCGAGACCGGCGTGGATTTCATTTCCGTGGGCGCGATGACCCACTCGGCGCGCGCGGTGGACATCGGCCTGGATTTTTTCTGATGCAGGCGCGGCGACCATTCTTAGTGGGGCAGCCGTCCCGGCTGCCACCTGTCCACTGGCCGTCCCGGCTGGTGTTTCTTTCCGACAGTCGGGACGACCATCGCACGGAGGCTGGCGAGACGCCTGCGCCACTACGTGGTCGTAGCGCGATTAGTCTTACCGCTGTGGTAGTTGGATATTTATTCTCATGACCGCAGACGCGAAAATTCTCAGCGCCTTGCGCGGTGCCGGCGGGACGGGGCTGAGACCTGCGATGCTCACGGAGCGCACGGGACTCAGCGCCGTGGTCTTGACGCGGCGCATCAACGAGCTGCGCGCGCTGGGCTACGACATCGAGTCCACGCCGCATCTCGGCTACCGTCTGCTCGGCTCGCCGGACGTCCTGCACGCGGATGATTTACTCGCGCGCCTGCCCGCCCGCCGCATCGTGGGGCGCGATATCCAGGTCTTTCAGCAAACGAGTTCCACGAATGATGTTGCGGAAAAGCTGGCGCGCGACGACGTGGCGGAAGGGGTGGTGATTTTCGCGGAGACGCAGACGAAGGGGCGCGGACGGCTCGGGCGCAAGTGGCTCTCGCCGACGGGGCAGGGGCTTTGGTTCTCCGTTTTGCTGCGGCCCGCGCTGTCGCCAGTTTCAATTACCCAACTCACCGTGGCGGCGGCCACGGCCGTGGCGCGCGCCATCCGGCTGGAGACGGGACTGGTGCCGCAAATCAAATGGCCAAACGACATTCTGCTCGGAGGGAAAAAAGTCGTGGGCATCCTCACGGAACTGAGCGCGGAACTGGATCGGGTGCGTTACGTGATCATCGGCATCGGCGTGGATGTGAACGTGACGGACTTCCCGTCCGAACTGCGCGACGTGGCGACCTCGCTCGCGGCGGAAGCAGGTAAAAGATTTCTTCGCGCGGAAATTGCCGCCGCCATCCTGCGCGAACTCGACGCCGACTACGCCCGCGTGGTTCGCGGGGAATTTGCCGCGCTCGCCGAGGAGTGGGAACGGCAGTGCATCACGCTGGGGCGGCGCGTGATCATTCACATCGGCGATCGGAAGCTGACCGGACGCGCCGAAGCGCTCGACAGCGATGGGGCGCTGCTCTTGCGCGGTGATTACGGCCATCTCGAACGCATCATCGGTGGCGATGTGACGTTGGAGAAGTGAGCGCGCCGAGGAGGGCGCTGCGCCGCCCGCGCCGCTCCTTTTTTGATTTCCAATTTCCAAGGAATCGAAGGTGGCAGAGGAACATGAACTGTGCAGGTTTGACCACTCTGCGAATTTTTTCTTCCCGCGTGTCCTGATCCCGTCCGCGTAAGACTGGCTGCCTTGTCCATTTTCTCATCCCGTTCCAAGCCAAACGGCGCGACATCGCTGAGTTTATCCATTCATCCATTCGCAGGCCGTCGGGTCATAATGGAAACCATTCATCCAATTGCTGAATGCAATTCAGCCTCTCGCCGTAGTGCTTTCCGCCAGATGGCACGCGCAGTGGTAAGGGGCTGTCGTTCGTGCTCAACCAAACCAAACTCAAATCAAAAAAACTCAGTATGAGGCAACACCCTAAACGGAAAAATTCCCGCGCATCTCAATTGGCGGTCGGAGCGTGCGTGAGCACGGCTCTGCTTGCGACCTGTTCGTCGGCTCTCGCACAGGCGGAAAGCGGCAACACCGTCCGCATGGAACGGCTGGAGAAGGAAAACACGGATCTGAAAAAGCGGCTCGATACGATCGAAGGCATCGCGCAGAAGGAAGGCCTGATCCCATCCGGAGACAAAACCCATGCGCACGCCGTCAAGGCGCTTTCCGAGCTGCAGATCAGCGGTTTCGTGACCGCCTCGTATTTTTACGACACGAGCAAGCCGCAGGATCGCAAGTCGAACGGCTACCTCTGGAACACCTCCGAGAACTCGTTCTCCATTAACAAGGTCAAGTTGACCATCGCCGGCAAACCCATCGAGAAGGACAAGTGGGACGCCACCTACCGCGCCTCAATGATCTGGGGGGAAGACGCCCCCATCGTGAACACCGGGGGGGAGAACCAAGGCTTGGAAGATCTCCGGGAAGCGTATGTCGAGTTGAACGTGCCAATCGGGACGGGACTCGACATCAAGGCCGGCCAGTTGATTTCACTTTTGAACTACGAGTCGGGCGACGGCGGCGCGGCGAACGCCAACTTCTCGCAAGGCTATCAGTGGTACTACACCGGCAACGGCCCGTCGGCGGGCGTGCAGGCCGCCTACGCGTTTTGCGACAAGGTGGATTTGAAAGTCCGCGTACAGAACGGCATGTACGCCGGCGCCATCGACAACAACAGCGGCAAGGCCTACATGGCGGCCCTCGGCTTGAAGCCGATGAAGGACGTATGGCTCAGCCTCGTGGGCTTCACGAGCCACGAAAGCGCCGGGCTGGATGTCTCGGGCGGCTCGCTGCTCGCCGGTGTGCAATGCACGAAGGGACTCGGCCTCGGGTTTGAGTTCGACTACTTCAACTTTAACCCCAGTTCGGGTGAGACGGCGGACCTGTGGTCGGTCGGAACGTGGGTCACGTATGACTTCACCTCGAAGTTCGGCGTGGCCGTGCGCGCGGAATATCTCAATGACAAGGACAACGGCTTCGGCATCCCTGGCCTTGCCCTCGGTGGTCGCGCCGGCAGCGCCATCACCACGCCGGACGCGACGGGCGATATCGCCAGCGTGGCCTTGACCTTCAACATTAAACCAGTTCCCAACGTGAAGATTCAGCCGGAAATCCGCTTCGACCACACCAGCTATAAGGATGGTTTCGATGGCGTGGAGAACCGCGTCGTCGTGGGTGCAGGCATCAGCTACCTCTTCTAACCGCCAACCGAAAACTCGTTTAACTAATCACTATGAAAAACTCCGTACAGAAATTCCTCGCCAGTGCTGCGGTCGCGCTTGTCGCGCTGACCACCCAAGCGGCAGACACCGTCAAAGTCGGCGTGCTCCACTCCCTGAGCGGCACGATGGCCATTAGCGAGACGTCCCTCAAAGACGTTCTCCTGTTCACGTTCGATGAAATCAACAAGGCCGGCGGCATCAAGACCGGCGGCAAGAACTACATGATCGAACCCGTGGTCGTGGACCCCGCGTCCAACTGGCCGCTCTTCGCCGAGAAGGCGAAGCAGTTGCTGGAAGTGGACAAGGTCTCGGTCGTCTTCGGTTGCTGGACGAGCGTGAGTCGCAAGTCCGTGCTGCCGGTGTTCGAGAAGGACAACGGACTGCTCTTTTACCCCGTGCAGTACGAGGGCGAAGAGCTGTCGAGGAACATCTTCTACACCGCTGAGGCGTTGAACCAGCAGGCGATTCCCGCCGTGGATTACATGCTCGCGGAAGGCAAGAAGAAGTTCTACCTGCTCGGCTCGGACTACGTTTATCCGCGCACCACGAACAAGGTCTTGAAGCAATACCTGAAGTCGAAGGGCATTCCGGATTCCGACATCGTCGAAATCTACACGCCGTTCGGCCACACGGATTACCAGACCATCGTCGCGGAAATTAAGAAGTTCGCGGCGGCGGGCAAGGCCACGGTCATCAGCACGCTGAACGGCGACACCAACGTGCCGTTCTTCAAGGAATTCGCCAACGCGGGTCTCACGTCGGAGAACTGCCCGGTCGTTTCGTTCTCCATCTCGGAAGACGAATTCCGCGGCCTCCCGGCGAAGGCGCTGGTCGGCCATCTCGGCTGCTGGACCTACTTCATGAGCATCAAGTCCCCGGAGAACACCAAGTTCACCAAGGACTTCCTCTCCTGGATCAAGGCCCCCGTCGTCACCGGCACGGACTACAAAGTCTCCGGCATCGACACCAAGGGCCGCGTGACCTGCAGCCCGATGAACCTCTCCCGCATGGGCGTGCATCTCTGGAAGCAGGCCGTCGAGAAGGCAGATTCCTTCGAGGTGGACAAGGTTCGCGCGGCGCTTTACGGCCAGAAGTTCAAAGGCCCGGCGGGTGAAGTCACGATGCAGGAGAATCACCACCTAATTAACAACGTGTTCATTGGTGAGACCCTGGCGAGCGGCCAGTTCAAGATCATCAAGACCTTCAAGAATGTGGCCGGAGAACCCTTCAGCGAGAAGTTCCTGCCCAAGCAGACGGCCAGTGCGAAATAGAAACCTCGTGTGAGGTTTTTGGTGTATGCGGAGGCGGGGCGTGGTGGCCCCGCCTCTCTCACAAACGGAAATCACTTGGGAACACTCGGCATGGAAAAAGACACGACTCAGCAGGGCGCTAAAATGGACTGCGGCGGCAAGCGCACCGCGACGCCGCTTTCGCACGCGCCTCAAACTCCGAAAGCCCCGTCGCCGCTCCGCTCGGCCGGCGCAGTCCAAAGGGCGCATCCGTTTCCGTCCGCGTCCATCCGTGGTTTCATTCTTTGTTTCTTCTTCGCCGCCCTCACCACGTTCGCCGCGCCCGCGCATCGCACGAACCTTGTCGAAGCCGTCCTGGGCGAGGACTTCGCGCGCCAGGCCGAGATCATCAAATCACTCGTCACAGCCAACGATCCGCTCGTCGAGCAGGCACTGGTCGCGTGGCGCGGCGGTGCGCTCTACGTGCTGGAAACGAACGACACCAAAATCCCCATCCTCCTCGACGCTGCCACCGACGCCGAGGGGAGCGCGAAGGCGATTCGCCTCATTGACGGCGACTTTGTGAAGGGCGCAGACGGCAAGCCGCTCGTCTTCGCCGTCGCTGATCTGACTTCCGCCGATGCCGATTCCAAACTCCGCAAAGTCATCAAGGCCACGCTCGATCTCTCCGCGCTTGGAAACGCCGACCCCAAGATGCGCCGCGACGCCGCGACCAAACTCGGCCAGGAACAGAACGTCGATTACCTCCCGTTCTTCGAGACGCTCCAGAAAACCGAGCAGGCCAAAGAGGTCGTGAAAGCGCTCGGCGAAGCCGTGGCCACGACGCAACTGATCTCAGAAGACGAACCGGTGCGCCTCGCCGCCATCGAGCAACTCCGCACGATGTGCTCCATCAACGGCCTGAATTTCTTGCAACTCCTGGACACCGCCGCCACAGCCGCGCCCGCCAAGTACGGCGAGAAAACTTTGGCCGCCGTCCACCGGGCCATTCAGGAGATCGAGCAATACATGTGGTGGGGCAACCTATTCGGCACTGCCTTTCGCGGCCTCAGCCTCTCCGCCGTGCTGCTCATCGCGGCGCTTGGCCTCGCCATCACCTTCGGCCTGATGGGCGTGATTAACATGGCGCACGGGGAAATCATCATGATCGGCGCCTACTCCGCCTACGTGACGCAGAATGTTTTTACCAAATGGTTCGGCGCGAGCGGGCGCGGGTTCGATTGCTACTTCATCGCGGCGCTGGTGGTGGCCTTCGTAGTCGCGGGTCTGGTCGGATTGATTCTGGAACGCGGCATCATCCGTTTCCTCTACAAGCGCCCGTTGGAATCGCTGCTCGCGACCTGGGGCGTGAGCCTCGTTCTGCAACAGATCATTCGCCATGTCTTCGGCGCGGCCAACGTGCAGGTAAATTCGCCAAGCTGGATGAGCGGCAGCTTCGTGATCAAGGACGTGCTACTCGCCTACAACCGCGTCTTCGTCATCGGCTTCGCCGTGTTCGTGGTGTTCCTGACGTATCTGCTGCTCACCCGCACGTCGCTTGGTTTGCAAATCCGCGCCGTGATGCAGAACCGCAACATGGCCTCCGCGCTCGGCGTGCGCACCGACCGCGTGAACATGATGACCTTCGCGTTCGGCAGCGGCCTCGCGGGCATGGCGGGAGCGTGCCTTTCGCAAATCGGCAACGTCGGTCCCGCGCTCGGCCAGTATCACATCGTGGACTGTTTCATGATTGTCGTGCTCGGCGGCATCGGCAGCATCGTCGGCACCGTCTCGGCCTCGCTCGGCGTCGGCGTGACCAACCAGATTCTGGAGCCGTGGCTGGGTTCTGTGCTTGGCAAGATCACCGTGCTGGCGGCGATCATCCTGTTCCTCCAATGGCGACCGTCCGGCATCTTCGTCACCCGCAGCCGCAGTCTTGAAGGTTGAACGATGAGCAACAAATCGATCTCCAAACGCGAACTGCTCTTCCTCGCGCTGGCCGCGCTCATCGGCATCGTGGTGCTGCCGTGCCTGAACGCGTTCGTGCCGCCGGAGAGTTTTTTCCACGTCAGCAACTTCAGCATCAATGTTTACGGCAAGTATCTCTGCTACGCCGTCCTCGCCATCGGCGTGAACCTGCTCTGGGGCTACACCGGCTTGCTCAGTCTCGGTCAGGCGCTGTTCTTCTCGCTCGGCGGCTACTGCCTCGGCATGCACCTCATGCTGATGATTGGCAACCTCGGCCAATACAAAGCCGACATCCCCGATTTCATGGTTTTCTTGGAGTTCGTGAGACGATTTCCCGAATCCGGAGGTCTCCCGCCGCACTGGATTCCGTTCAAGAGTTTTGGCTTCGCCGTGCTCATGGTCTTGGTCGTGCCAGCGGCCGTGTCGTTCATCTTCGGCTGGCTGGCCTTTCGCTCGCGCATCAAGGGCGTCTATTTTTCCATTCTGAGTCAGGCGCTGACCTACGCGGCCATGCTCATGTTCTTCCGCAACGACTTCACGTTCGGCGGCAACAATGGACTGACCGATTTCAAATTCATTCTCGGCTACGACCTCAACAGCGCGGAGACCAAACGCTCGCTATTCATCGCCTCCGTCGTGCTGCTGCTCACCGTTTATGTCGCGTGCCGCTGGCTGACCTCGACGAAGTTCGGACTCATCCAGCGCGCCATTCGCGATAGCGAGAACCGTGTCCTCTTCTCCGGCTACGCCACGGCGAATTTCAAACTGTTCGTCTTCGTGCTCTCGGGAATCATCTGCGGCCTGGGTGGTGCGCTGTTCGTGCCGCAGGTCGGCATTATCAACCCCAGCGAGATGGCGCCGGATAAGTCTCTCGAAGCCGTGGTCTGGTGCGCCGTGGGTGGACGCGGCAACTTGCTCGGCCCCATTCTCGGGGCCATCGGTTGCAACGCGCTGAAGAGCTACGCCACGCATTCCTTCGCCGAGCAATGGCCTTACATCCTCGGCGGCCTCTTCATCTTCGCGACGTTGTTCATGCCGAAAGGTTTGATCGGTGTCCCGGCGCAGCTCATGGAGTTGAAGAAGAAGCTCACGCGCAAACCTGCGGAGGCGACGTCCGCTGCGCCCGCCGCACTCGAACCCGCCACCAAGGAATGACGCAAAAAAACTTCATCCTCACCCTCGAAGGCGTGAACAAGACGTTCGATGGCTTCAAGGCCATCAACGACTTGAACTTCTACATGGATGAAGGCGAGTTGCGCGTCATCATCGGACCGAACGGCGCGGGCAAAAGCACGATGATGGACATCATCACCGGACGCACGCGCCCGGACAAAGGCAAGGTCGAGTATCAACGCAGCACCGACCTCACGCGCCTGAACGAGTATCAAATTAACCGTATCGGCATCGGGCGGAAGTTTCAGACGCCTTCCGTGTACATTGACCACACCATCTTTGATAACCTCTGGCTCTCGCTCGAAGGCAGCCGCAGCGTTTTGAACACGCTCTTCTCCCGCATCTCATCCCCGCAGCGCGATCGCATCCACGAATTGCTCAAGACCATCGGCCTGACCGACAAGGCGCAGAGCAAGGCCGGCGCGCTGGCCCACGGTCAGAAGCAGTGGCTCGAAATTGGAATGCTCCTCGCGCAGAACCCGAAACTCCTGCTCGTGGACGAACCCGCCGCCGGCATGACCGACGAGGAGACGGCGAAGACCGGCGAGTTGCTGATGAGCCTCGCCGGCAAACACAGCATCATCGTCATCGAACACGACATGGTGTTCGTCCGACAGATCGCGCGCAAAGTCACCGTGCTGCATCAGGGCCACATGCTTTGCGAAGGAACGGTGGATGAGGTCCAGAACAACGAGCGGGTGATTGAGGTGTATCTCGGAAGGAAGAAGAAAACGGCATGAAGCGAAAAGTAATCAGTGAGTCAGTAATCAGTCATCACTCGGTCACGCACGTATCCGGCCCAGCTTCTGATGCCTGCACTCTCTTACTGATTACTGATTACTGATTACTCATGCTCACCCTCTCCAACATCCTCGTCAGTTACGACGGCTCCCGCATTCTCCGCGACGTGAGCCTCACCGTCGCGCCCGGCGAAGTCGTCTGCCTGATGGGACGCAACGGCGTTGGCAAAACTACGACACTCAAAGCTACCACCGGCCTCGTGAAGCTCGACAGCGGCTCCGTGAAACTTGGCGAGACCGAACTCGCCACCGCCCGTCCCGATGCCCGCGCGCGCGCCGGTCTCGGCTACGTGCCGCAAGGTCGCGACATTTTCCCCAACCTTACCGTCTGGGAAAATCTCCGCATCGGAGCCATTGCTCAGGGCATCAAACTGAATGGCGAAGTGGATCGTGTGTTTGCTTTGTTTCCCGTGTTGAAGGAAATGACGCAGCGCAAAGGCGGCGTGTTGAGCGGCGGCCAGCAGCAGCAACTCGCCATCGGTCGCGCGCTGCTCACGAATCCGAAAGTGCTCCTGCTCGACGAACCGACCGAAGGCATTCAGCCGAACATCATCGACCAGATCGGCGAGACCATCAAAAAGCTCCGCGCCCACGGACTCGGCGGCGAGCCTGATGATGAGAAACGCGTCGAAGAAATCGGCGACGCCATCAAGCTGCTCAAGAAGGAGGGCCAGATCGGCATTCTGCTCGTCGAGCAGTATCTCGATTTCTGCGTCGAGGTCGGCGACCGCTTCTACATCCTGGACCGCGGCGCGGTCGTCGCCAAGGGAACCATTCCCGAACTCAACAACGAAATCGTGAAGCAGCATTTGACGGTGTGAGGTCGAGTCGCTCTGGCTTCCCGGCGAGGAGCACCTTCAGGAACACGCTTGCCGCCAGTTCCGCTCCTCACGAATCTCCCGCCACATGAATCAGCTCAGCGCATTGCAGGACTCGGCCAATGGCCACGCCGCCTTGCAGGTCTCGTTAGTTCACGGACTCAGCGCCGCCACGACGGCCTGGGCGCGCACGCCAATGAAACTCCTCACACCTCGTTCGCGCGGCGACAGTGTATGGGCCTACACCAGCAGCTTCGGCGGCGGCATGGTGGCGGGTGATCGCACACGCCTCGACGTGACGGTGGATGCGGGCGCGCGCTGTTTTCTCGGCACGCAGGCTTCGACTAAAATTTACCGTAATCCCACGCGCCTGCCGTGCTCGCACGAATTGACGGCCAGCGTGGACGACGCGGCACTGCTCATTCTCGCGCCCGATCCGGTGCAATGCTTCGCCGCCTCCAGCTACGAGCAACGGCAACACTTCACGCTCAACGGTGCGGCCAATCTGGTGCTGGTGGACTGGATGTCCGCCGGGCGCACGGCGCGCGGCGAGCGCTGGAATTTCCAACGCTACCTCAGCCGCAACGTGATTGAACGCGACGGCAAGAAACTGCTGGTGGATGCGCTGCGGCTGGACGCGGACGACGGCGCGTTGGAAGCGCAATTCCGTGGCGGACGATTCAACTGTCTCGCGATGCTTACGCTCATTGGGCCGCAACTCTCGGAACACGCGCGGGCCTTGCTCGACTGGTGCGCTGCACAACCGATTGAACTGCAAGCTGGTCTTGTCTTCGCCGCGAGTCCGCTGCACGAAGGCGCGCTGCTGCGTTTTGCCGGCACGAGTGTTGAAGAAGTCGGTCGCGCGATTCATCAGCGGCTCGGCTTCGTAAGCGCCTTGCTCAAGGACGATCCTTTTTCCAGAAAGTGGTAACGCCATGCATCTCTCCCCCCGCGAAATTGATAAACTGACTCTTCACGCCGCCGGCTTTCTCGCGCAGAAGCGACTCGCGCGCGGCGTGCGGTTGAACCACCCCGAGTCCGTCGCGCTCATCGCCACCGTGCTGCTCGAACTCATCCGTGACGGGCGCAGCGTCGCTGAGTTGATGGATGTCGGTCGCAAGCTGCTCGGCCGTAATCAAGTGATGCCCGGCGTGCCGGAGATGATTTACGACGTGCAGGTCGAAGGCACTTTTCCCGACGGCTCGAAGCTCGTGACCGTGCATCATCCCATCGCCAGCGAAAACGGCGACCTGGCACTCGCTTTGCACGGCAGTTTTCTTCCGGTGCCGCCGCCCGCCAGCTTCAAGCCGCAGCCGGTTGAACCAGAGCCGGGCGCGTATGAGATTCAACCCGGCGATGTGGAACTGAACGCCGGTCGCGAGACGGTGACGCTGGCGGTGACAAATCTTGGCGACCGGCCGATTCAGGTCGGCAGCCACTACCATTTCATCGAGACGAATCCGCAGCTCCGTTTCGACCGCGGGCAGGCTTACGGCAAGCGCCTCGACATTCCGGCAGGCACGGCGGTGCGCTTCGAGCCGGGCGAAACCAAGACGGTGAAGCTGGTGGAAATTGCCGGCGACAAAGTGATTCGCGGCGGCAACAATCTGGCGAGCGGCCCGGTGACCGAGGCGGGTAAAGCAGCCGCGCTGGAAAGGGTCAGGGCGGCCGGCTTCGCTACGGAAAACTGATTACTGATTCACTGATAACTTTCTCATGGCTCACAGCATGAATCGCCGGCACTACGCCGACATGTTTGGCCCGACCACGGGCGACCGGGTGCGTCTCGGCGACACGTCGCTCGTGCTTCAGGTTGAGCGCGACCACACCGTCTATGGTGACGAGTGCAAGTTCGGCGGCGGCAAAGTCATCCGCGAAGGCATGGGACAGGCGGCGGGCGTGGGCGCGGACGGCGCGCTCGATTGCGTGATCACGAACGCGCTCATTGTTGATTACACCGGCATCTACAAAGCCGACATCGGCATCAAGCACGGACTCATCGCGGGCCTCGGCAAGGCCGGCAATCCCGACGTGATGGCGGGCGTGACGAAGGGCATGATCATCGGCGTGACGACGGAAGTCATCGCGGGCGAGGGATTGATCGTCACGGCGGGTGGACTCGACACGCACATTCATTTCATCTGCCCGCAGCAGGCGCACGAGGCGATTGCCGCCGGACTCACGACGATGATTGGTGGTGGCACCGGCCCCGCAGTCGGGACGTGCGCCACGACTTGCACGCCCGCGCCGTTCTATTTTCGCGCGATGTTGCAGGCGGTGGATTCGTTGCCGCTGAATTTTGGTTTCACGGGCAAGGGCAACACCGCGATGCCCGCAGGACTCGCGGATCAAATTCTTGCGGGCGCGATCGGACTGAAGTTGCACGAAGACTGGGGCACGACGCCCGCCGCGATTGATTGCTGCCTCGGCGTCGCGGATGAACACGATGTCCAAGTCACGATTCACACCGACACGTTGAACGAATCAGCGTTCGTGGAGGGAACCATCGCGGCGTTCAAGGGGCGGACGATTCACACGTATCACAGCGAAGGGGCAGGGGGCGGGCACGCGCCGGACATCATCCGCATTTGCGGCGAGCCGAATGTGCTGCCGAGTTCCACGAACCCGACGCGGCCTTACACCATCAACACCATTGATGAGCACCTCGACATGCTGATGGTGTGTCATCATCTCGATCCGAATCTGCCGGAGGACGTGGCGTTTGCGGAGAGCCGCATCCGTGGCGAGACGATTGCGGCGGAGGATATTCTCCACGACCTCGGCGCGATCAGCATGATGAGCAGCGACTCGCAGGCGATGGGCCGCATCGGCGAAGTCATCACGCGCACTTGGCAGACGGCGGACAAGATGAAGCAGCAGCGCGGCGCATTGCCGGGCGACACGAGCGGTCACGACAACTTGCGCATCAAACGCTACATCTCGAAATACACGATCAACCCCGCCATCGCGCACGGCGTCAGCCATCTTGTCGGCTCCATCGAAGTCGGCAAACTCGCGGACCTCGTGTTGTGGAAGCCGGCGATGTTCGGCGCGAAGCCGGAGATGGTCGTGAAGGGCGGCATCATCGCCTGGGCGCAGATGGGTGATCCCAACGCGAGCATTCCCACGCCGCAGCCGGTGTACATGCGCCCGATGTTCGGTGCGTTTGGCCGCGCGGTGGGGAGCACGTCCATTGCCTTTGTCAGCCAGCTTTGCGCGTCGCAGGGCGTGGCGAAAGGCTACGGACTCACCAAACGCATTGAGGCAGTGAAAGGCTGCCGTGCCGTGACGAAGCGTGATCTCAAGTGGAACGACGCGTTGCCCAAAATTACTGTGGACCCGGAGACCTACGAAGTGCGCGCGGATGGCGAACTGTTGAAGTGCGAGCCGGCGAAAATGCTGCCGCTCGCGCAGCGTTACTTTCTTTTTTGATGAACCACAGTGACGCAGAGCCGCAGAGCGAACAGGAGTTACCAATTGTCTCCTCCGCGTCTCGGCATCTCGGCGGTGAAAATAGCTGGCTCGTCTGGCAGTTGGCTGACTCGGCCTTCCCCACCGGCGGCTTTGCGCACTCGGGCGGGTTGGAGGCGGCGCGGCAGCACGGTGAACTGCGGGGTGGTGAAAGCCTCGCGGAGTATCTGCGGGTTTTGTTGGGCCAGCTCGCGCACGCGGCCATGCCCTTCGCGCACGCGGCGTTGGTCGAGGCTGTTCCGTTTGGTGAAATCGATCAGTGGTGCGATGCCTTCCTCTCCAATCACGTCGCGAATCGCGCGAGCCGTTTGCAAGGTCAGGCGTTCGCTGCTTCGGCGGAAAGAATTTTTGGAGGACGCGAATTGAAGGCGTTTCGTGAGGCGCTGCTCGCGGAGAATTTGCCCGGCCACTTCGCGCCGGTTTTTGGCGTGGTCGCCAGATTTCTTTCGCTGGAACCCTCTTCCACCGCGCGGCTGTTCGTCTTCACGCAACTGCGCGGCACCATCAGCGCGGCGGTCCGGCTGAACATCGTCGGGCCGGGCGAAGGGCAGGGGATTCAGCATCGGCTGAC
>JBBQYK010000106.1:0-13585 GCA_038208765.1 Verrucomicrobiota bacterium | reverse complement strand
CGCGTCGAGTTGGTCACGTTCGGCAAGAGCCAGGTCATCTGCAAACAAGGCGACGCCGCCGATGCTTTTTATCTCATTCGCTCCGGCATGGTGAAGGTGTCGAACGCCATGCCCGGCGGCGAAATGGTCCGCACGTATCTCGGGCGCGGCGATTACTTTGGCGAGATTGGCCTGCTCTTCAACCAACCGCGCGGCGCGACTTGCACCGCGCTCGACACCGTGTCGCTCGTGAAGATCGGCAAGGAAGATTTCGAGCAGATGCTCGCGAGCTTCCCCAAGGTGAAAGAGATGCTCACCGAGGTCGCCGAGGCGCGCATCAAGTCCAGCCAGAAGAAGCAACTGCCGCGCGGGCTGAACCTTGATGAGTTTCTGAATCAAGGTTTGTTCGAAGCGCAAAACCTGCTGATCATCGATCTTGACCGTTGCACGCGCTGCGATCTCTGCGTGCGAGCCTGCGCCGATGCACACGATGGCGTCACGCGTTTGCTGCGCGACGGTTTGCGCTACGACAAATATCTCGTCGCCACCACCTGCCGCACCTGCCGCGATCCGCTCTGCATGACGCAATGCCCCGTCGGCTCCATCCGCCGGAAGGACAATCTCGAAATCATCATCGAGGACTGGTGCATCGGGTGCAGCAAGTGCGCGGAGCTGTGTCCGTTTGGCAACATCAACATGCACCCCGTCGAGTTCATGGAGGAAGTGAAGGCGCTGGCCGCCGCGCCCGCCGACGGTGCCGCGCCCGCGCCCAAGCCGGTGGCGAAGAAAAGTTTCAAAGCTGCGACGTGCGATCTCTGCACCGACCTCTCAATGCCGAGTTGCGTCTATGCCTGTCCGCACGACGCCGCGCGGCGCGTGGACCCGACGACGTATTTCGCGGGGCATTACGTGTCGAAGACCGGCGGCGATCCGAAGAAGTTCGACGCGCGCACCACGCACGAAGCGAACACGCAATTCCTCACGCGCAAAAAGTGATCATCAACCGGCAACATTTCGGATGGGCCGTCTTCACCGCGCTGGCAACGGTGGCGGCGGCGTTGCTCTACGTTGACGAATTTCATCCCGGCGCACTGCCGTTCAAACTGTCCATGCCCGCCAGCCTGCACCGCGACGTGCGCGATACGGGCCGCAGCGTGGGCGGGACGCCGCTCGGTTTGATTTTCGGAAGTGTTTCCGCCGCGATCTTTGTTTTCGCCGCACTGCTCGGCCTGCGCCGCAAACGCCCGACGCTCAAAGTCGGGCGGCTGCAAACGTGGTTGAAAGGCCACATCTGGCTGACCGTGCTGACCATCCCGCTCGTGCTCCTGCACTGCGGTTTCTCCACCGGCTCGCCAATGACGACGTGGTTTCTGATCATCTACTCCATCGTGATGATCAGCGGTTTCTACGGACTGGCTTTGCAACACGTCGTGCCGCGCCTGATGAAAGAGCAGGTGCCGCTCGAAACCATCTTTGAGCAAATCCCGCACTTGCGTCAGCAGATGCACGAGAGCGCGCAGGAAATGCGCAAGGCGCTCGACACGCCCCCGCCGGCTGCTGCTCCCGCGCCGGCACCGGTTGCCACCGAGGCACCCGCCATGTCGCTCGCGGATTTGGCCGCGCCCTCCGAGCCAGTCGTGGTCGCCGAGCCGGAACCCGATCCGGGCCTGCAAATCTATAAACAGTTCCTGGATGAATCCGCCCTGCCCTACCTCGCCGCGAAGCGCGGAGACAAGCTCCTGCTCGGCGCGCAACGCGTCTCGGATGATCAATTTCGCTTCCTGAAAATCAGCGTGCCGCAGGACTTGAAGGAGAAGGTGGAACAGTTGCAGGGCTGGTGCGACGAACGCCGCCAGTTGGATTTGCAAACCAAGCTCCAGCACTGGCTGCACGGCTGGCTGCTCGTCCACATTCCATTCTCCGTGCTGCTCCTCATCTTCACCGCCTGGCACGCCATTGCAGCGCTGTTTTTTTACTGAGCGGGAAGATTGTCTCACGCCAAGTCCACAAAGGACGCAAAGGATTTTTCCGGGGCTGGTCGGGCGCGCTGTCCTCAACGCGCCGGGGTAAGGATTCAGCAAGTTCGATGACCGTTCTCGGATTCGGCGCGGCGCGGTGAGGGCACCGCGCCCGACCAGTGATTTATTCCAGGTTTGTCCTCCATCACCAAGAAGGAGCTGTGCAACGCGGGGTGAAAGTGGTGGTAGGTGATGGATTCGAACCATCGAAGGCGTAAGCCAGCAGATTTACAGTCTGCCCCCGTTGGCCACTTGGGTAACCTACCGCACCGTCCGCCGTAGCGGGCGCGCAATATGCAAAAGCGAATTTGCGTTGTCAACGAATGGACTGTTTCAACGGTTACGCTGTCTCAACCAGCTCGGGGATGGATTTTATTTGGAACTCAGGAACTCAAGAATTGTCTTCCTCCGTTCTTGAGTTCCTGTGTTCCAAATCAAATCGCCCGTTCTGTGCCAAGAATTCATACGTGACAGCCGGAAAGTTCTGTGGAACATCTCGGTCCATGAAACAATTTCTGCTCATATGCGCGGCGGCTTTGAGTCTCGGTCTGGTGGTCAGTTGCCAGGCCCAGGACAAAAAGCCCGACGCCAAGAACAACCAAGAAACCAAAAAGGAAACGCAGCCTGTGACCAACAAAGAAGTGAAGGAAGTCGCCATCATCAAGACCAGCGCCGGTGAAATGGTCGTCGAATTCTGGCCCGAGGTGGCCCCGAAGACGGTCGAGAATTTCAAGAAGCTCGCCCGCACGAATTTTTATGACGGCACCGCGTTTCATCGCGTGATCAAGGGCTTCATGATTCAGGGCGGCGATCCGCTCACGAAGGACGCCTCGAAAGAAGCCGCGTGGGGCACGGGCGATCCGGGCTACAAGATCAAGGCCGAGTTCAACGAACGCTCGCACACGCGAGGCGTCCTCTCGATGGCCCGCTCGCAAAGCCCGGACTCCGCCGGCAGCCAGTTCTTCATCTGCCACGGCGACCCCACGTTCCTTGACCGCCAGTACACGACGTTCGGCAAAGTGATCAAGGGTGACGACGTGCTGGAGAAGATCGGCACCACCCCCACGCACTCGCCGGACCGGCCCAACACCGTCCAGCGCGTGGAGAGCATCCGCATCGTCCCGGCGGATTCGATCAAGTAACGCGAATCGTTTAGCGAGCGCGGATGGGCTTTGGCTCATCCGCGCTTTGTTTTTATGGACTTGGAACAACTCGCCGCGGCACTGGTCGCCATCGGTTGCCCCGCTGCGAAGACACGCGAGATGGCCGCGCAACTCGACAAGCGTGCCCATCAACTCGCGGCGCAGAAAGGCCGGACCTACGAGGAGGCGCTGCTGCATTTGCTCAAGCTGATGCGGGAGGGCATGAGCGGAAACCCGGTATCGCCAGCCGCGCCGCCCGGTGGTAATGACGCGGCATGATGGTTCGCGCTCTGTCCTTTTGCGTCGCTTGTGTCCTCTCACTCAGCGCCGCTGACTTCGATCTCATCCTCCGCAATGGTCGCGTCATCGACGGCACCGGCAACCCCGCCCGCTTCGCTGACGTTGCGGTGAAGGATGGGCGCATTGTGGCCGTCGGTCGCGTCACCGGCAGCGCGACGAAGGAAGCTGACGCGCGCGGACTCGTCATCGCGCCGGGCTTCATCGATGTCCACACGCACGCGGAGGAGATTGATGATTCGCCCCGTGGGGAAAACTTTCTCCGCATGGGCGTGACCACGTTGGTGCTGGGCAACTGCGGCAGTTCGGTGCAGAACATCGGCACTTTTTTCCGCCGCTGTGAAGCAACGAACATTTCCCCGAACATCGCCACGCTCATCGGTCACGGCACGGTGCGCGAGCGCGCGATGGGCGGGGAGTTTGACCGTCCGCCCACGCCGGAGGAACTCGCGAAGATGAAGGCCGCCGTCGAGCAAGGGATGAAAGACGGCGCAGTCGGTCTCTCCACGGGATTGATTTATTTGCCCGGCACGTTTGCGAGGACGGACGAGATTATCGAACTGTCCAAAGTCGTCGGCCAATACGGCGGCATCTACGCCAGCCACATGCGCAACGAGGGCGCGGAGATTTTTCAATCGCTCGACGAACTGTTCCGCATCTCGCGCGAAGGCGGACTGCGCGCCCACGTCTCGCACCTAAAACTTTCCGGCGAAGCCAACTGGGGTCAGCCCGACAAAGTCATCGCCGCCCTTGAGCACGCGCGCGCCACGGGACTCGACATCACGCAGGACCAGTATGCCTATCCTGCTTCGAGCACGAGCATCTCGACGTTGATCCCCAAGAAGTATCGCGAGGGCGGAAAATTCGCCGAGCATTACACGAACGAGACGACGCGCGCACAGATGGCAGAGCAAATGAAGTCCCTGCGCGAGCGCGGCGGGGCGAAGGATTATTCGTATGCCGTCATTGCGTCGTACCGTCACGACCGCTCGTGCAACGGGCTGAACATCGCGCAGGCGGCGAAGAAATTGCGCGGCTCCGATGCGCTCGACGACCAGATTCAAACCATCCTGGAGATTCAGAAGAACGGCGGCGCGGGCGCGGTCTTTCACGGCATGAGCGAGGACGACGTGCAGCAGTTCATGCGGCATCCGAACACGATGTTCGCCTCGGACAGCGGCGTGCGGCGCTTCAACGAAGGCGTGCCGCATCCGCGCGGCTACGGGAACAGCGCGCGCTTCCTCGCCCGCTACGTGCGCGAATTGAACGTGTTGAAACTGGAGGACGCCGTGCGCCGCATGACGTCGCTGCCCGCCACGACCTTCGCGCTGAAGAATCGCGGCCTCATCCGCGAGGGCTGCTGGGCAGATCTCGTGGTGTTCGACCCGGCGAAAGTGCAGGACCACGCGACGTTCGAGAAACCGCACCAGTACGCCACCGGCTTTGCACACGTCTTCGTGAATGGTGTGGAAGTGGTGAGAGACGATCAGCACACCGGAGCGAAACCGGGGCGGGCGCTGCGGCGGGATGTGGAGTGAAGGGTGGAAAGCGCACTCCACCCGTAGCGGCGTCTCGGCAGAGCGCCGCCAATTGATCCCGATTGAACGGCGGCGCTCTACCGAGACGCCGTTACGCAGACGGCCGCTGCCGCGTCGCCTCGTACAGAAACACCGCCGTGGCGCTGGCCACGTTCAGAGAATTCATGTGCGACGGCATGGGTATTTCAACAGTGTCATCACACGCGGCGATGGCTTCGGGGGAAAGTCCCGGGCCTTCCGCGCCGAAGACGAGGCAGCAATCACCACGCAAATCCACGGCCGACAACTTCATCGCGCCAGGTCGCGGATGCGCGGCCAGACAGCGCACGCCGCACGCGCGCAAGGTCGTCAGCGTTTCCACCAGATTTTCCACTTGCGCCACGGGTTGCTCGAAGATGGTGCCCATTGAACCCGAAACAGCGCGGCGCTGGAACGGACTGCCGCACGTCTCGCCCACGATCAGGAAATGTGCGCCGAACGCGGCGCAGTTCCGCACCACCGCGCCGAGATTCTCCGCGCTGGCGATGCCCTCCACAGCCGTGAGCAGCAGAGGGCGCGGCGACGATTCGAGCAGCGAGGCAAAGCCGGGCTGCGGCGGAATTTTCGCCACGGCCAGCGCGCCCTGGTGCATCTGGTAGCCGGTGATCGTTTCCAACAGTTTTTGTTCCGCGAGGAAGACGGTGATCTCCTCCGGTCGCGCGCGGAGTGACGGTTCGAGTTTTGCCAGCCACGCCGACGTGAGCAGCGCGGAGGTGACGGTGAAGCGGCTCGCGAGCAGGCGTTGCACGACCTTGGCGTTGGTCGCCACGAGCACGCCCGCGCGCTCATGCTCCTCCACGCGCTTGAGGGTGAGATACCAGGCCAGTTCCGGAGCATCGAGGGTCTCAACAGGGGTGATATGCAAGGTCGCCACGCGCGCAGTAAAGCGGGGCGGAGGACAAAATCCAAAAACCAAAAACCAAATCCCAAACAAATTCCAACGCGCCTAAATTCTAAAACACGCGCCGGCGGGGCGTCGCCGAGCGCAATTCCCGCCACGCGCGAGATGAGGAAGCGGACGGCTGCCCCACTACGCCCTGCCATCCGACCGCTCCACCACGCTGATGATTTCTCCGTGCTGCACGCGTGTTTTCAGTTTGCGCCCGGCGGGCACTTGGCGCGCGTCGCGAATCACCGCGCCGGTCTCCGCATCGCGGGTGATCGAGTAGCCGCGCTCCAGCACCTGGTCCGGCGAGAGCAGGCGCAGGCGCGTTTCCAATTCGCGGAACTGGCGGCGCTTCGAGTCCAGTTCCCGCCGAGCCGTTTCGGCCAAACGTCGCGCCTGTTCGGTGAGCAACTGTCGGCTCGAAGCGAACACCCTGGAAGGCTTCACGCGCACGAGCCGTTGCGAGAGGCTTCGCGCGGCCAGTTGATGCCGGCGCAAATCCTGAACCACACTGCGCACGAGGGAGCGCTGCCAGTCATCCAGTTGTTGCCGGTGCTGGTTCATTTGCCGGCGCGGATGCGCGCGAAGCAGACGCGCGGTCAGCGATTCGAGTTGTTCCTCGCCGGCTTCGACCCGCTCACGCGCGAGGGTGAACATCTGCAACGCTGACTGCGCCACCCATTCGCGCTGGCGCATCATGCCTTCGGTCAACAACTCCGCCGCCGCGCTCGGGGTGGCGGCGCGCAGGTCCGCGACAAAATCCGCGATGGTGAAATCGATCTCATGGCCGACAGCGGACACGACCGGCACGCGCGATTCAAAAATCGCGCGCGCCACAACTTCCTCGTTGAAGGCCCACAAGTCTTCGAGACTGCCGCCGCCGCGCGTGACGAGAATGGCCTCCAGCGCATGGCCCGCTGCGGCCCATTCGTTGAGCAGCCGAATGGCGCGCGCGATTTCCTCCGCGGCCCCCTGCCCTTGCACGCGGCTCGGCGTGAAAATGATTTCCAGCCCCGGATAACGCCGCTCGATCACATGCAGCACGTCGCTCAAGGCCGCGCCGGTCGGCGAGGTCACGAGGCCGAGACGCTGCACGAGCGCAGGAATAGGACGCTTGCGCTCGGGGGCGAACCATCCTTCCGCCGCGAGGCGCGCCTTCATCTTCTCGAACGCCACTTGCAGCGCGCCCACGCCTTCCAGTTCCACGCTGGTGACGATCAGTTGATACTGGCCGCGCGCCTCATAAACCGTGGCGTCGCCTTGCAGCACGACCTTGCGGCCATCCTGCAAAAACTGCCGCGACCCACGCGCCGCGTCGCGAAAGCACACGCAGGCGAGTTGTGCGTTCGCGTCCTTGAGCGAGAAATAGATGTGCCCGGAACTCTGCGCGCGCAGGTTGGAAATTTCTCCCGTGACCCACACCGTGCCCACGCGCTCCTCGATGAGCCGCCGCACATTGTTGGTGATTTCGCTCACCGTCAGCACGCGGCGCAGCTCCTGCGTGGGGAACAATTCCCCACTGAAGTCCCATTGCGATTTGGCTTTCGAGGGCATGGACATTTACGCGGGTTCGGGAGGCAGCGGTTCGGAGACGCGCTGGATGCTCTCCGCGCGGCCCGTGGTGTTGTTGATCTCGATGAGCGCGCCTTGCAGCAGCACGCGCTCCTTCGCCACGGCGAAACGTTGCGGCGTGTTGGTGAGAAAGCGTTTGATCACCGGCTCGATCTCGCGGCCCAGCACGCTCTCATGCGGGCCGGTGAATCCCGCGTCGCAGAGAAATGCGGTGCCGCCGGGGAAAATTTGTTCGTCCGCCGTCTGCACATGCGTGTGCGTGCCGACCACGGCGCTCACGCGGCCGTCGAGCATCCGGGCCAGCGCGATCTTCTCCGACGTGGCCTCGGCGTGCATGTCGATGAAGATGAGGTTCGTGCGCTGGCGCAGACGCTCGACTTCGGCCAGCGCGGCGGTGAAAGGATTTTCCAGTTCGCCCATGAAGACGCGCCCTTGCAAGTTCATCACCGCGAGCATGGGCAGACCTTCGCGCTCCAGCACCGCGCTGCCGTGGCCCGGCGTGCCGGAGGGATAATTGCGCGGGCGCAAAAAGCGCGGCTCATTTTCCAGCAGCCCCAGGACTTCCTTCTGATCCCAGAGATGATCGCCGGTGGTGATGAGGTCCACGCCCGCGCTGAACAGTTCGCTGGCCGTGGCGGGCGTGATCCCCGAACCGCCCGCCGAGTTCTCGCCGTTCGCGATGACGTAATGAAGGCCATGCCGCGCGCGCAAGACCGGCACGAGCAAGGCCACCGCGCGCCGCCCCGGCGCACCGACCACGTCCCCGATGAAAAGCATTTTCACGCGCGGAACTAAAGCAGCGCGGCACGCGGATGGGAATGGGGAAAGACAAATGCAAAACTCCAAACTCCAAATCCCAAGCTCCAAACAAACTCCAAGCTCCAAACTCAAACGGGTGGGTCTCGAGGGCGTGTTGCTCAAATGGAAAGGAGTTGCGGACAGCCATGTCCGAAGTTTTTCCATGGGATGATTTCGGCCTGATGGCGCATGGAGCAACCACGGCGGACATGGCTGTCCGCCGCTCCGGCGATTTGGGCAACACGCCCTCGAAATTGTTCTTGAGCACCAAGGCCGCAGGTAGGGCGACGCTCTACCCCCGCTCTGGCTCTTCAAAAACTTCGTCTAGATGCACCTGCTCCGAGTGGTTCAAAGGTTCAATCTTTGGTGCCGACGACTTGAGGCGCTTTGGATTTTGAAACTTGGGGGGTGGAATTTGGGATGTGGAATTTTTCCGTCCTACGGCCCGCTGCGCGCCAGCACGCGCGGGCGGCTCGCCTGCCCGAACGCATCGACCGCACGCACCGCCACGGCGTCGGGCGGGCTGGTAAATTCACGCGACAAACTTTTCCCCGAAAGAATCTCCGTCTGCCACGCCGCTCCGCGCCGGGTCTGCACGATCCAGAAGCGCGCGGTCTGGCCTGCGGCGGCGGCCCATTGGAAGCGCACGCCTTCACGGCGGCTGACGGCGGCCAGCACGGGCTGGCCCAAAGCCGGACCGCCGCCGCGCGCGGACGGCGCGAGCGCCGGCTGTTTGTATTCCTCGCGAGCGAGCAACGTCGCCACGCCGCCCTTGTTCTTCATCAGCGCTCCCATGTTCCAGTGGATGTGTCCGGCGATGCCGCTCTGTTGGCGCGTGAGTTGAATCTGCCGCGCGATCTCGGTCGCGGGCCAGCCCTTGTTACCCGCGTCGCTCACCGTGTAATTCGCCTGCGTGCCGACGGCGGTGGTGTTGATCCCCGCGACGATCTGCTTCTGCTTAGGATTGTTCTCCGTCCACCATTTCAGCAGCACCGGAAAACTTTGCGCGGGCGGATCGATGCGCCAGTAAAGCTGCGGCACGATGTAGTCGAGCCAGCCGTTCGCCAGCCACGCGCGCGGGTCGGCGTAAATGGATTCATACTGATCGAAGCCCTTGATCTGCGCCGGGTGGCCAGGGCGATAAATGCCGAACGGGCTGATGCCCAGTTCGACCCACGGCTTCGCGGCCTTCACTTCGCGATACATCCGCGTGATGAACCGGTTCACGTTGTCGCGCCGCCAGTCGTTCCGCACAAGTTTGCCGCCGGACTTCTGGTAGGCGCTCCAACTCGCGTCGTCGGGAAATGGAATCTCCACTTTCTGCGCGTCCTTCTCGCGGTACGGATAGAAGTAGTCGTCCACATGCACGCCATCGATGTCGTAGCGCCGCACCACGTCGAGGATGACGCGCATGGAATGGTCGTGAACTTCTTGCAGCCCCGGATCGAGCCAGAGGTGCGTGCCGTAGGTTCTCACCAACTCGGGGCGCGTGCGGCTGATGTGGCCGGCGGCAGAGATCGTTTTGTTGCCCGTCGAATGCCGCGCTCGAAAGGGATTGAACCACGCGTGCAGTTCCAGCCCGCGCTGATGGGCCTCGCGCACGGCGAACTCCAGCGGATCCCAAAATGGATTTGGGGCGAGTCCTGGCGTGCCGGTGAGATATTCCGACCACGGCTCCAGCTTCGAGGCGTAGAGCGCATCGCATGCGGGGCGCACCTGGAGCACGACGACGTTCAGCTTGAGCGCGGCGCATTTGTCGAGGATGGCGAGCAGCTCCGCCTTCTGTTGTGCGGTGGTGAGCGTCTTCTTCGAGGGCCAGTCGATGTTGTTGACCGACGCGACCCACGCGCCACGGAACTCGCGCGCGACGGGTGGCGGCTCAGCGGTGGATGTGGAGTAACTCGTCGCGGCCCGCGCGCACGCGAGCATCAGAATGACCGGCATTAGAAAGCGAAGCACGATTCGATTGACGAAGAAATGGCGCCGGTGTTCAAGGCCGCATTTCCCCGGCGATGCAAAAGAGCGTCAGGCCTTCCGCCGCCGCCACTCACGCCAGATTTCGATCACGGCGGGCAGGATGGAGAGAATGATGATGCCGATGATCACGAGGCCGAAGTTCTTCTTCACGATGGGCTGGTTGCCGAAGAAAAAGCCGAGCAGCAAAAAGGACACGACCCAGACCACGCCACCCACGACGTTGTAAGCCATGAAGCGCGGATAAGTCATCTTGCCCATGCCCGCAACGAACGGCGCGAAGGTGCGGACGATGGGCATGAAGCGCGCGAGGATGATGGTCTTGCCGCCATAGCGTTCGTAGAACTCGTGGGCGCGTTCGAGGTGCTTGCGGTTCAGAAAGCGCACGTTCTCGCCGCGAAAAAGGCGCGGCCCCACCTTCGCGCCGATCCAGTAGTTGACCGTGTCGCCGAGAATGGCGGCAATGGTGAGCAGCACCATCAGCGTCGTGAGATCGAGATTGTGCGGCGGCGCCAGCGCGCAGACCGCGCCAAGGGCGAAGAGTAGCGAGTCGCCCGGCAGGAACGGCGTCACCACCAGACCGGTCTCGCAGAAAATCACGAGAAACATCAGCGCATACATCCACGGCCCGAACTGCTCCACGAGCGGCCCGAGGTAGCGGTCGATGTGCAGCACCACGTCAATAAATTTGCGCAACAGTTCCATGCGAAGTGCGCGCAACTTGCGCGAAAGCAGCGCGGGAGAACAAGAAAGATGTGCGGCGTGAAGGGAGGAGTTGCGGACCGCCGAGTCCGCAGTCGGTCTGCACGGCAGATTGAATGGACAGCGGTCATGGCTGTCCGCTGCTCCCGACTACTGAACTTTCCGCCAGGTGATCAACGCCACGGCGGAACGGCGCAGAGTCAACTCCACGACGCCATCGCGCACCGTCACGCCCGGCATTTCCGTGAATGAATACGCGTCATCCACGACGCGCACCGTCACGCGCGCGTCTCCACTCCACGGCAAGTTGGAACTCACCAACCGCAACACGGCCGGCGAAAGCACGGGATTGCTGATGAGCACGTTGGCCTCGGTGGCGGCGGCGTTGATTCCAGCCGCCATGGTCAACTGGTTCGAGGGCGCGCTGGCCACGACGCGACGCGGCGTGCGCAACAGCGTGTTGAAAGCCAGCACCGCGAAGTAAGTCTTCTGCCGCACGCCGTGCTCGTTGAACAGGCCGAAGGGACCGTTGGCGCCATGAAAGAGATTCGCCATGTCGAGCGGCGCGTCCTGAAGTTGCATCAGCGCTGCCGCTGTGAACGCCGCACCCGCCGGGCCGGCCATCTCCTCGTAGAAACGCTGGCGTGATTCCGGCGTGCCGCTCGTTTTACCAATCGGCTTCCAGGTGTTGCCGGGCAGAAAGTTCCATTCGTTCAAATGGCTTTCCGTGTTCGTGAAACCGTGGCGGTCGAGCAACTGGCGGATGGCGCGGGCACGCTGCACCAGCTCCGCCGGATCGTCCGTGTAGCAATGCCACGAGAAGAAATCGAGCGGCAGCGACTCGCGGCGGCAGAGCGTGAGGAAGTTCGTCACGAACTCGGAGGCGCGGAACTCGCCGTTCACGAAGTGGCCGGAGTGGCCGACCCCGGGGCCACCGAGCTTGAGCTGCGGAAACTCTTTCCGAATCGCGCGCGACGTCACGCCGTAGAGGCGGAAGTAATCTTCATCCGTGCCGCTCCACATCACGGGACGGTTCTCCGGCTCGTTCCAGATTTCCCAGTAGCGAATGCCGTGGCGCGAGCCATTGGCCCAGCCTTCGTTGTAATGGCGGATGACGCCGAGGCAGACGCGCGCCCACTTCTCCATGTCACGCGGCGGATGCACATGCTTCTTGATCGTCTCGTGCTCGATGCTTTCGCCGAGGCGATAAACCATCTGCGCGCCGGTGCGCCGGATGGACTCCAGATACTCGTCCGTGCGCAGGAAATCGTAGTTCTCCGGCTGCTCCGGATCGCGCGCGAAGTCCCGGAAGACCGCATGAATGTCCACCACGTCCCCGCCCGGCCATTGCGAATCATGCAGGCGCGTGAAAGGAATCCCGAGCGCGCGATGCTCGTTGGTCAGGTCGATGAACCCGCCCGCGACCCGCGGTCCGCGATTGATGCCGTGCAACGCGCGCAGCGTGCCGTTCGTCTTGGAGAAGTCGATGCGCAGTTCGAGAGGCTGGGCTGTCAGGCCGGCGACGGCCGGGAGCAAGGTCAGCAAAATTAAATAGAACCGCGGGTGCTTCATGGCATGTCTTGATAATTTACCGGATCGAAAGCGGAGTCCAAGCGACCGCACTCCAAACGCTGGCGCGCAGCACCAAACGCCTCGTCACTCGCGGAGCGTTTGAAGTGCGGTCGCTTGAGCGCCGCTTTTGCCTCGATGAATCTCAACGCCACGGTCATGGCGGCGGAGCGTAGCGAAATGTTTTTTTGCGTCACTCTCATTCGACTTTGGTTTTGGGTTCCAACGACTTCCCCGTATTGTCCGCGCGTGCCGACGCAGGCTGAACCATTTGAAAAAACTCCGGCCCTGAACCAGGTCACGATTCCTGATCTTTGGCAGCAGCAGGCAGTCACCCTTTTGCGCGAGGGCAAGGACGTCGTCGTCCACGCGCCGACGGGTGCTGGCAAGACGCTCATCTTTGAACTCTGGTCGAACGGCGGGAAGAATCGCGGGCAGGCGATTTACACCGTGCCGACGCGCGCGCTGGCGAATGACAAGCTCGCCGAATGGCGCGCGCGCGGCTGGAACGTCGGCATTGCCACCGGCGATCTCGCGGAGAATCTCGACGCGCCCGTCATCGTCGCCACGCTGGAGACGCAGAAGAACCGGCTCATCGCCGGCGACGGCCCCACGCTGCTGGTCATTGATGAGTATCAAATGATCGCCGATGCGGATCGCGGGCTGAACTACGAACTCGCCATTGCGCTCGCGCCGCCGCAGACGCGCCTGCTCATGCTCAGCGGCAGCGTGGGCAATCCCAACGACATCGCGAAGTGGCTGCGCCGCCTCGGGCGTCAGGCCGAAGTCGTGCGTACGGATGAACGCCCCGTGCCGCTCGAAGAGGTCTTCGCCGACAGTCTCAGTTACCATGTGCCGAGCGAAGTGCGCGGTTACTGGCCGCGCTTTTGCGCCAAGGCGCTGGCGGAAAATCTCGGCCCCGTGCTCGTGTTCGCGCCACGCCGCAAAGGAGCCGAGGCGCTCGCGGCGGAAATCGCGCGCTACTTGCCGAACCCCAATCCACTCGTTCTCTCTCACGACCAGAAGCAAATCGTGGGGCCGCAAATGGAGCGCATGTTGAAGTCGCGCGTC
>JBBQYK010000105.1:0-13628 GCA_038208765.1 Verrucomicrobiota bacterium | reverse complement strand
GATACCAGCTGGTTGATCGTCACGAGCTCGCTCGACCCGAGATTGATCGGTTCGAGGATGTCACTATCGAGAATCGCGCGAGTGCCCTTCACGCAGTCATCGATATACATGAACGAACGCGTCTGGCTCCCGTCGCCCCAGATCTCGATCTCGTGGTTCCCTGTCGCGATTGCGTCGATCACCTTGCGGCAGATGGCTGCCGGAGCCTTCTCGCGACCGCCGTCCCACGTGCCGTTGGGACCGTACACGTTGTGATATCGCGCGACCCGCGTTCGCAGACCGTAGTCTTCGCGAAAGTGACGACACATGCGCTCGGAGAACAGCTTCTCCCACCCATAGCCGTCCTCGGGCATCGCGGGATAGGCATCTTCCTCTTTCAACGCGGTGACGTTCGGATCGGTCTGCTTGTCCGCCGCGTAAACGCACGCGCTCGAAGCGTAGAAAAATTGTTTCGCGCCGTGCTTCTTCGCCGCCATGAGCAGGTGCGTGTTGATGAGCACGGTCAACATGCAGAGCGCGCGGTTGTTCTCAATGAAACCCATCCCGCCCATGTCCGCCGCGAGATTGTACACCGTGGTCGCACCTTCCAGCGCGCGCTCGCAGGCGGCAAGATTGCGCAGGTCGAGCTGCAAATTTTCCACGCCGGGAAAGGTCTGATACCAGTCGTCGAGCGGCTTCACATCCACCGAGCGGACGTCGCGATGGCCCTGACGCAACAGGTCCGCGACGAGATGCCCGCCGATGAAACCGCCGCCGCCGCAGACTACAATTTTTTCTGAACTCATGGAGCGCAGACGTGTAATCGAACGGGACCGGGCTGGGCAAATACCAAATCCGGCGTCCCATCGGAGCAGGGGTGATTACAAGTGGCGGTCAGGCACGCTACGGAGTCGTGCGTGCCTTTGGAGTGCGGCGACTTGTCGCCGCCTTTTTCCACTTGGCACGCTCGAAGGTTGAACCGGAGGTTTCACCATGAAGATCGAACCTGACATCGAGACTGACCCGGCGGAAATCGCAGCCGAAGCCACGCAAGAATGTCCACCCGCTCAGAGCATGCCGGAAACCAACCCGGCCATTGCTCCTGCTGATAAAGAAGAAAATAGAAGTTAGGACTGCCCTGCTTTGGGGTGTGATTGCGCTTTACCACAAGCGCCCGGCGAGGTGTTTGGTCACGAGTTCCAAATCCTCCTCGCGGACGGATTGCTCAAAGGTCGCGGCTACGGGCGGGAGCCACACCGAAAAACTTTCCACATCGCCAGACGCGAGACAGGAGAGCCGAGCGGCGGTTGTCGTGGTCAGGCCCGCGTCGGTGTGGGAAAGCGTCACGGTGGAACCGTGTTCGCCGCGAAACCAGCCCGAGGGCATTCCAGCCAGTCCCGACTCAGGATGCCAGCCACACCAAAGCAGGCGCACCAGCGCACGGAGAAGGTGAACGGCCTGCGCGCCGAACGGCCCGGCGCATTGCCACTCATCCGAGGCGGAATCCAAAATCGCCAACTCCAAGCCATGCGGCTGTTCACGCCACGCGAGAAAGCGCTTTGGCCCCTGCCACACGCCGGCCCTGTTGAAGCGTGGCTTGAGCGAGAGCAGCAATTCCGACTCACGGTGTAGCGCCGCCGATTCATCGGCGCATTCTTCCCAAGCGATGCGCTCCACCAGACGGAGCAAGCGTAGGGTGCGTCGCGCCATGCGATCTGGATTAGCGACGCGATAGCTGCCGAGTCGGTGACGTAGGCTTTTGGCTTTGCCGACGTAAAGCACGGCATCGGCAGGCCCGTGCATGAGATACACGCCGGGGCATTGCGGCAGTTGACGGAAGAAATCACGACCCAGCCGCTCAACGAGCGGCTGCGCATCCGGCCAGAAGCGTTGTTGAGTCGGCAGCACACGAAACGGGAAATGCTATTCGCTTTGCCGCCCGCGAAATCAAGCCTTGGTGAACCGAAATCGTGAAAATGTGGGCTTGTCGCCGATTGTGGGCGACACTTTTCCGGCACTCGTGATTGACAGGGGGAAACAAGCAGAACTATTCGTGTGAATAGTTATGGTGCGCTTCGCCGACATGCCGCTCCGCAACTTCGATTCCCTCGGAGAAACGCTGGCGCATAGTCAGGTGATGGCGGCGATTCCCCTGCTCGGCTCCATTCCCGCCGGGTTTGCCGATACACGTCCGCAGGTTCCGGGCGCGTGCATTCCGGTCGGTCTGGATTGCGTCGGATTCAGGACCACGGCGAATTCGTTCGCGCTCCAAGTGACGGGCGATTCGATGATTGGCCGGCATATCTGCAATGGCGACATCGCGTTACTCGAACACGGGCCGGAACCGCGCACCGGCCAGATCGTGGCCGCGCTGATTGATGGGCAGGTGGCGCTGAAAACTTTCGTGGTCAAGAACGGCAAGTCCTACCTGAGAGCGGAGAACCCGAAGTATCCCGATTTGTATCCATCGGAGGATTTGGTCATCCAAGGGGTGTTGAAGGCGATCATTCGCCGAGGAAAGGAGTAAGGGTCAGACAGTCATTGTCTGGCCCGGCATGAAACTTTTCCCCCTGTATGGACTCACGACCGCCACGAACCATCGTGCATCTCGACGCCGACTGCTTTTACGCAGCGGTGGAACAGGCTTCTGACGCCAAGCTGCGCGGCAAGCCCGTGGCGGTCGGGGGCACGACGCGCGGCATCATCGCCTCGGCTTCTTACGAGGCCCGCAAATTTGGCGTGAAAACGCCCATGCCCACGGCCCGCGCCCGCAAGCTCTGTCCGCATCTCATCGTCCTGTCCGGCGATTACGAGCGCTACGAATGGTTCTCCAAGACGATCTTTGGCTACTGTTTCGACTTCACGCCGGATGTCGAAAAAACCTCGATTGATGAAGGCTACCTCGACCTCACGGCCAACCGGAAAAAACCGGCGGCGGAGATTGCGCTGATTATCCGCAAGGCCATTGCGCAGAAGTTGAAAATCACCATCAGCGAAGGTATCGGCTCGAACAAACTGGTCAGCGCGGTGGCTTCCAAACTTTCCAAGCCCGCTGCATTCCAAGAAGTGCCGGCGGGTGGGGAAATCGCCTTCCTGCACCCGCTCTCGAATGAATGGCTGCCGGGGATTGGCCCGAAGACCAGTGCGCGTCTCAACGCCGCGGGCCTCGCCCGCATTCAGCACATTGCCGCGATGCCGTTGGAGATGCTGGCGCTGTTGCTCGGCAATCAGGCGCAAAGCATCCGCGAGTTTGCCCTCGGCATTGACGACCGCCCGCTGGTGCCGGAGCGCGAACCGCAAAAGTCGTTCAGCAAGCAGGAGACGTTCGGCCAAGACGTGACCGATGAGGAATACGTCGAGGCCACGTTACGCCGGATGGCCGACCAGTTGTTCGCCGACGTGCGGGCGGAGAGGCGGAGCGTCCGCACGCTGAACGTCCGCGTGCGCTACAACGACATGGGCGAGGATCAGGTGAGCGAGAGTCTCGCCGAGCCAACCGATCTCGAAACGGACGTGTATGGACGGCTGCGCGGGATGTTGCGCGCGGCGTGGAAGCGGCGCGTGAGCTTGCGCCTGGTGTCGCTCAAGTTGTCGAACGTCCATGATGGTTGCTTCCGCAGTGAACTGCCCTTGGAAGTGGAGGCGCAACGGCAGGACGCCCAGACGCGGCTCGCGGGGGTGATTGATGAACTGCGCCGGGTGCGTGGAGCGTCCGTGATTTTGCGCGGCCATGATTTTCGGCTGCGTGATGCGCCGCGTGATTTGCTCGCGGAAGAACCGTCCCGCGCCGCGTTGCCCGTTCGTTATCGACGTGTGCCTGTGCCGCGTCGTGTGGGCAGTTACGTGCCGCTGCGGGCGCACAGTCATTACTCGTTCCTCGACTCGACCCTTTCACCGGCTGCGCTGGTGCAACTGGCGAAGCAACACGGTATGCCCGCCGTGGCGATGACGGACACCGGCAACCTGCATGGTGCAGTAGCCTTCGTGCGGGCCGCGCAAGCAGCAGGCATCAAACCGATCCTCGGTGTGGAACTGCATGTGGGTGAAAGTCCGCTGTTGCTCTACGCCGAGTCGGCGCAGGGTTATCACAATCTCTGCCGCCTGCTCTCGCAACGGGCTGCGCGCGGAGCCGAACAGGGCGAGGGCGTGTCGGTCGCCGATCAACAACGCCGCCCAACTCGGCGGGATGAGTTGTGCAGCTTAACTCAAGGGCTGATCGCCGTGAGCAGCGACGGGACGCTGGCGGACTTGTTCCCGCATTCCTTCTACCGGCTCGTGACGTCGCTGGAAGTGCCGAAAGACTTTCCTGCCGTGGCGTGTCCCGCCATTCATTACGCCACGCCCGACGACCGCCAGAAGTTCGACATCGTGCAAAGCATTCGGACGCTCACGTTGCTGCGCGAAGCGCACCCGGAGAAGCGCAGCGCGGGTCGTCTGCATTTTCGTTCCCCGGCAGAGATGAATGTGGCGTGCGGCGAGCATCCCGAGTGGCTGACGAACACGCAGGAGATCGCGGAGCGATGCGACTTCCAATTCCCATTCGGCAAGCCGCAGTTTCCGAACTTTCATGCGCCAGACGGTTCCACCGCGCGCGAGTTCCTGCGCCGGCTGGTCATGGAAGGGTTGCGCCGTCGTTACCGTGAGCGAGCCATGCAGTTCGCGCCGCAAGTCGAGGAGGAGTTGCGCATCATCGCCACGGTCGGCTACGAAGATTATTTCCTCATCACCTGGGACATCCTCCAAGCCTGTCGCGAACGGGGCATCGAGTGGATCACGCGCGGCTCGGCGGCGGATTCGTTGGTTTGCTTCTGCCTGAACATTTCGGACGTGTGCCCGATCCGGTTCGATCTCTACTTCAAACGGTTTCTCAACCCGGAACGCATGGCGCTGCACAAGCTGCCGGACATTGATGTGGATTTTCCGCACGACCGCAAAGACGACGTGGTGGAACTCATCTTCGCCAAATACGGGCGCGAGCATTGCGCCGTGGTCGGCGGGTTCTCGACGTTCCAAGCAAGGTCAGCCTTTGCTGAGTGCGCCAAGGTGCTCGGTGTAGGCGAGCGCGACGTGCGGAAGTTCACCGAGCATTTCCCGTGGGGTTTTGGCGGCGGCTGGGTGCCGGATGAGGCTGCGTCCAAAGGCGGCACCGACCTGATTGAACTCTTGCGCGCCGGGCCTGAGACGCGCGGCCTACCGCTCGACGAAGAACCTTACAAGACGGCCATCGAGCTGGCGGCGTTTCTTGATGGGGTGCCACGTTATCCGAAGATGCACCCGTGCGGTGTGGTGTTGTCCTGCCAGCCCATGCACGAACTCGCGCCGACCTTCATCTCGAACAAAGGGCTGCCCACGACGCATTTCGACATGGATGGCGTCGAGGACATCGGCCTCGTGAAAATGGACATTCTCGCGCAAGGCGGACTGGCCGTGATGCGCGACGCGCGGGACGCCTTGGCCCGGCGTGGTGTGGCGGTGGACTTGGGCGCGCTGGAGCCTTGGGCAGATCCCGAAGTGTGGGAGATGATCGCCAGCGGCGGCGCGCGGGCCGTCCATCACATTGAATCTCCGGCCATGATCTCCCTGTGTCGCATGACGAACGTGCGGGAGATTGACGGGCTGGTGGCCATCGTTTCCGTCATCCGCCCTGGTGCCGCCAACGAGTCGAAGAAGCTCTCTTTCACGCGGCGCTATCAGGGCATGGAGCCGATCACCTATCCGCATTCGTCATTGGAGCCGTGTTTGCGCAGCACCTTCGGGCTGGTGGTGTACGAAGAACACATTCTCCAAATCTGCGAGGCGTTCGCGGGATTGCCGGCGGGCCGTGCCGATGTGTTGCGCCGCGCGCTGGTGAAACAGAAGCGCGCCGTGGTCGTGGAGATTGCGCGGGAGTTCGTCGCCAGCGCGCGCGCCCGTGGACACGACGACGCGAAGATCGAGGAAGTGTGGGAACTCGTGACCGGGTTCAGTGGTTACGCGTTCAACAAGGCGCACAGCACGGCCTACGGCGTGGAAGCATATCAGGCCGCGTGGTTGAAGCGTTATCACCCCGCTGAATTCATGGCCGGCGTGCTGACGAACGGGAAAGGGTTTTACCATCCGCTCGTCTATGTCCTCGAATGCCATCGGCTCGGGTTGAAGCTGTTGCCGCCGTCGGTGAACGAGCCGGGACCGGCCTTCGTGCCGCAGGGGAGTTTCATTCGTGTGCCGTTGACGCGGGTGAAGGGTCTGACCCAGCGCACGACTGACGCGCTGCTCGCGGCGCACGCGCAGGGGGTCTTTACTTCCATGTCCGACTTCTTCCGCCGCGTTGCGCCCGCAGGCGAAGAATTGGAGGCGATGGTGCGCGCCGGAGCCTTCGATGAGTTTGGCGACACGCGCACACGGCAGTTCTGGCAGGCGCAGCATCTCCTGAAAACATTCGGAGCGTCCACGGAGCCCGGGCAAGGCTGGCTCATTCCGCCACCGGGCTTGCAACATCTTCCTGGCGTGCCGCTCAACGAGCCGACGCGTCGGGAGCGGTTGGAATGGGAAACTGATCTGTTCGGCTTCGCCGTGAGCGGTCATCCGCTCGAACTGTTCGCGGACGTGGCGTGGGACACGTATTGCCCCGTCTCACGCCTGGGCGAACACATCGGCGAAACCGTCGTGGCCTGCGGCCTCGTCGTTGAACAACGCACGCATCATCAAGTCACCGGAGAGCCGATGAAATTCATGACCCTCGCCGACTGGACCGGCATCGTGGAAACCGAACTCTTCGCCGACACCTACAAAAACTATGTCTTAGCAACTATCAGATATCCGGTCTTGGAAGTCAGCGCGATCGTCGAACCGTACGAGAATGGGAACGGTTTTTCCCTGCGAGTGCTGAGGGCGAGGAAGCCAAGGACGATGTAGGAGCTCGCGAAAGAATTGCTGGGAGAGGTTGCAAAAATCTATGTGCCCGTCACTCCTTGCAGCAACTTCCCGGTGTGCCGTTGAACGAGCCGATGCGCGGCGAGCGTTTGGAGTGGGAAACAGACCTCTTCGGTTTTGCGGTCAGCGGTCATCCGCTCGAACTGTTCGCCTACGTGGCGTGGGACACGTATTGCCCCGTCTCCCGGCTAGCAGCCCGTTCAAAAAAGTCTTGGAAAATTTGAACAGTTCAGAGAGTGCCACGATCTGATCTCCAAACTTATGGCTCTGGGCTAACGCACTCGCAAACCAAGCGAACTCTTCGTGCCGATGGCGCAACTCCCCCCATCACCCGCGCACCCCTTCTGTTCCAAACACAGCCATTCGAAAGCAAATAAATGCGCCGGTCCGAAGACCGGCGCAAATCAACGAACTATTTTATGCCGCCTTACTGAGCGACCGCGCGGTAGAACCGTTTCGAGTGGTTCTTGGCCTCGGCGTCTAGCGCTTCAATCACGCCCATCGGGCTGGCCGTCACCGTGTTAAGGGTGGTCCAGGTCACGAAATCATCCGTGGTCTGAATCTGGTAAACGTGGCCCGGTATTCCGCCCATCATGATCTTGGCGCCAGCGCCGCTGACCTGCGAGAAATCAAGCACCAGGCGGTTCTTCGCGAGAACCCGGATGTTCAGAATCCCGATTCCTTCGCCGCCGCGACCGTCGTCGATGACATAGGCGAAGAGGTCTGAACTGATGACGTTCGTCGGCGTGCGATAGATGAAGTTGGCGCCGCTCAGAGTTACGCGACCACCGTTGGCGCTGACGGCGCTGTAGCCGGATACTCCAATTCTATCGCCGTCCACATCGTAGTCGTTGCCCATCAGGAGGCTGAACGGAATCGTAGCTGCCACGCCTTCGCTGACGGTGATGTAATCCTCGATCGCGACTGGCGGGCGATTGAGTTCGAGGACACGGAACGCCGAGGCGCTTGCGCCGCCATCGCCATCGGTGATGACGAATTGCAGGACACGGCTCGTGGTGTTCGTGCCGTCGGACTCGAAGGTCAGGCTGCGCACCAGTGCTTGGACAACGGCCGGCGTGGCGTTCGTGTTGAGCGAGAAGACCAGCGCGTTCGTGCCTTGGCCACCCGTGAAGGTGCCGAAGGCCGAGCCGCCATAACTCACGGAGGAACCGTTGCCGCTGATTTCATGGCCAGGCTCGATCATCAACAGGTCTTCGTCCGCGCCGTTCGTGACGATGGTCACCGTCAGGGTGCCGCCGTCGAAGTTCGCGCTGCCGCCGTCCGACACCGTGGCGTTTGTGTCGATCAGTAACTGCGAGGTGCCCACCGTGTAGTAGCCCGGCAACTGCGTCAGCGTGATGACCGGCGCGTCGGCGGAAGTCACCGTCAACGTGCCGTTGATGAGCGTTACTTCGTAGTTGCTGGCGCGGCCGTTTGTATCGACGAGCGTCGTAACAATCGGATACGCGCCTGCCGCGCTGTTCTCTGTCGCCACCGAGGCGTAGGTGGCGCTGATGTCGTCGCCGTTCGCCACACCCACCACCGCGCCGGTGAACACCGGGTTCGTGACGCCGTAGATGCGGCTCACGCTGTTCGCGGTGATGGTCAGTGTGCCTTTGCTCACCGTGAGCGTGCCGTTCACCAGCGTGATGTCGTAGTTATTGTCAGTGCTGTCTGCGAGCGTGATGGCATAGGTGCCAGGAGCGCTGCCCGCCAAGGCTGCCGTGCTGGCCTCGGGGGCCGTATCAAGCACGTTCATTTCATCGCCGCTCAGGAATCCCGCGTAACTGATCGTCAGCTCAGGATTCGCCACACCGTAAGCGCGCGCCTGGTTGTCCGCCGTTATCGTCAGCGGCGCTTTCGCGACCGTGAGGGAGAACTCCGTGGGCGTGCGACGGCCATCGGGATCAAATGCCAGCACTTGAGGTGCATAGTTACCGGCTTGGGTTGGTGTGCCGGAGAACGTGCGTGTGACTGAGTCAAACACGATGCCGGGAGGCAAACTGTTCGCGAAGTAAGTCAGCGCGTCGCCATCGACATCGGTGAACGTTTCGGCCTCGAAGGTGAAGCTGAAGGCCGTGCCATAGACACCGTTCTGCGCGCTGATCTCTGTGGCGACCACCGGTGCGTCGTTCACTGAACTGACCGCAATCGACACCGAGGTTTCAACGCTCAGGTCCGTGCCGTCATAGAGGCGATACGTGAAGCCGTCCGCGCCATGGTAATTCGCCGCCGGCACATACGAGAAGCTGCCGTCCATATTGACCGTCACTTCACCGTGCGCCGCGTCGGTCGCGAGCACCGCGGTGAGGTATTCTTCCTCCACGTCACTGCTGCCAACGAGCAGGCCGGATGAGGCGGGCACGTTCAGCGTGGTGTCTTCCACGGTCGAGTAGCTCTTGGCCACGGCCACCGGCACATCGTTCACGGCGTTCACCGTGAGGATTACGTCCACCGGCTCGCTGTCCGACAACCCGTCGTTCGCGAGGTAGGTGAAGCCGTCCGTGCCGAACCAGTTTGTGTCCGGGATGTAGTCGAAGCTGCCGTCGTCATACAACTCCAGCGTGCCGTGTGAAGGGCCGACCACGAGCACGGCGTTCAGCATGTCGAAGTCCGCGTCGAAGTCATTGGTCAACACGCCGGGCGCGTTGAGCGACAGCACAGTGTCTTCGTTCAAGGTGTAAACGTCGTTCGTCGCGATGGGCGCGTCGGGGACGTTGATCACCGTCAGCGTGACGGTCGTCAGAGCGCTGTCGAGTTCACCGTCATTCGCGCGATACACGAACGTGTCGGTGCCGAAGAAGTCGAAGCTCGGCACGTAGCTGAAGCCGCCGTTCGCATTCAAGGTGAGCGAGCCGTGCGCCGTGGTGCTCACGAGTTGCGCGGTCATGGCGCTGTTCTCGACGTCACTGTCGTTCGCAAGCACGCCGGGCGCGCTCACGGTCAATGTCTGCTCTTCGTCGGTCGCGTAGCTGTTGTTCTGCGCGAGCGGCGCGTCGTTCACAGCATTGATGGCGAGTGATACAACCGCCGGGGCGCTGTCCACCGTGCCGTCGTTCACGACGAACGTGAAGCTGTCGTTGCCGTTGTAATTGGTCGCCGGTGTGTAAACCGCGTTGGGCAGTTCGCCGCTCAAGGTGCCGTGCGCGGGCGGAGTGACGATGCTGAAGCGCAGCGCATCGCCATCTACGTCACTCGCCGTGAGTGCGATGGATGCGGTGTTGTCTTCGCCCAACGTCACGCCCTGCGCGCTGGCAATCGGCGCGTCGTTCACCGAGGCCACTTCGAGCGAGACCGTCACCGGCGCGCTGTCATTCACCGTGAAGGTGAAGCTGTCGCTGCCGTGGAAGTTCGTCGCCGGAATGTAAATCATGTTCGGTAATTCGCCGGTCAATGTGCCGTGCGTGGGTTGGCCCACGACGCTGAAGGTCAGCGCATCGCCGTCCACATCGCTGCCGGTCAGCGTGATGTTCGCGGAGTTGTCTTCATTCAAGGAGATGCTCTGCGCGTTGGCAATCGACGTGTCATTCACGGCGTTGACCGTGATGGAAACCATCGCGACCTCGCTGTTGGTCGAGCCGTCGTTCACCAGGAACGTGAAGCTGTCGCTGCCGTGGAAGTTGGTGTTCGGCAGATAAACCAAGTTCGGCAATTCACCGCTCAACGTTCCGTTGGTCGGCATCGCCACGAGGCTGTAGCTGAGCACGTCGCCATCGACATCGCTGCTCGTGAGCGTGACGGAGAGCGCCGTGTCTTCGTCGGTGCTGATCACCTGCGCGGCAGCGAGAGGAATGTCGTTCACCGGCGTGACCGCAAGAGCCACGGTGCCTGTGACCGTCAGGAAGCCATCCGAGATGGAGAAGGTGAATGCATCGCCACCGTTGAAGTTTGTCGCCGGTGTGTAAACCACGAGGCCGTTCGTGATGCTCAACGTGTCGAGCGTGCCGTTGGTCGGCGCGCTGAGGATGGTGTATTCCAACGCATCGCCATCGATGTCACTCGCGCTGAGCACGAGGTTCGTGGCCGTGTCTTCCGGAGTGATGACGAACTGGTCGAAAGTGACCGGCGAGTCATTCACCGCGTTGACGGTCAGCGAGACCGTCGCCGCGAGGCTGTCCACCGTGCCGTCGTTCACCGTGAAGGTGAAGCTGTCGCTGCCGTGGAAGTTTGTGCTCGGCGTGTAAACCAGGTTCGGCGCAGTGCCGGTGAGTTCGCCGTGCGCGGGAGCGTTGACAATGTTGTAGCTCAGCGTGTCCCCATCCACGTCGCTCGCGGTGAGCGTGATTTCTGCAGTGCTGTCTTCGTTCAGCGTGACGTTCTGCGCGCTCGCGATGGAGATGTCGTTCACTGCCGCCACCGTGAGCGAGACACTCACAGGAGCGCTGTCATTCACCGTGAAGGTGAAGCTGTCGTCGCCGTGGAAGTTCGTCGCCGGTGTGTAAACCAGGTTCGGCAATTCGCCGCTCAATGCGCCGTGCGCCGGGGCGCCAGAGACGTTGAAGCTCAACGCATCGCCGTCCACATCGCTGCCCGTCAGCGTCATCGCCGCGGTGTTGTCTTCATTCAGCGAGACGCTCTGCGCGTTCGCGATGGAGATGTCGTTGACCGCTTTGACGTAGATGAAGACCGTGGCCGGAGCGCTGTCCAGCGTGCCGTCGTTCACCACGAACGTGAAGCTGTCTTCGCCGTTGAAGTTCGTGCCGGGCAGATACACCAGGTTCGGCGCCGCGCCGCTCAAGGTGCCGTGCGTCGGCGCATTCACCACGCTGAAGCCCAGCGTGTCGCCATCGACATCGCTCGCGGTGAGGATGATTTCCTTCGCCGCGTCTTCATTCCCGGACAATTCCTGCGCGTTTGCAATCGCGATGTCATTCACAGCGCTGACTTCAATCAGCACTGTTGTCGGCGCGCTGTTCGAGCCGCCGTCGTTCGCCGCATAGACGAATGAATCTGTGCCGTACCAGTTGGTGGAAGGCAGATAAGTGAAGCTGCCGTTGGGGTTCAACTCGAGGGAGCCGTTCGCCGGGCCGCTGACGAGCACGGCGATGAGCGGGCTTTTCTCGACATCGCTGTCATTCGTGAGCACGCCGGGCGCGCTGACGATGAGCAACGTGTCTTCAGGGGTCGTGGCAGAATCCGCCAGGGAGAAGGGTGCGTCATTGACTGCATTCACAGTCACGACGAACGAGTTGCTGCTGGAGAGCGAGCCGTCCGAGACGACGACGGTGATGGTCGCAGTGCCGAAGGCGTTGGTCGCGGGCGTGATCTGCACGCTGCGCTCGCCGCCGCTGGTGATCACGATGCCTTCTGCCGGCACGAGCGAACTGTCGCTCGAAGTGGCGCTCACGATGAGCGCGGACAAGTCGGTCTTCACGTCGTTCACCGAGAAGGCGAGCGGGCCGGTTGTGCCGTCTTCATCAATGGTCACGTCGGCAATCGTGGTGATCGTCGGCTGGTCGTTGAAGAACACCATGTAGATCTGGTCGAGGCCGTTGGCGCTCGGGAGCAGGTTGCTCGCGCGGCTGAGGAACGCGATGAGGCGTCCGCCCGCGGAGATGACTGGCTTGGTGGAAAGCGCATCCGCCTGAACGCCGCTGGGCGAGAGATTCACCCGCGTGGTGCGCGAGGAGAGACGGTCATGCACGAAGATGTCGGAAACCGCGTTCGCGTCGCCCGCAACGAGATTGTTCCCGAGGCTGGTGAACACGATGTAACGGCCATCGTTCGAGATCTTCGGATCATTGGACGCACCGTTGCCGGCCACGCCTGCCGACGACACGCTCACGCGAATCGTCTGCGCTGTCTGACGATCATGCAGGAGCACATCGGTCGTGTTGTTGCTGTCGTTCGGAACGAGATTGCTCGCGTTGGCCTGGAACGTCACGTAGCGGCCATCGTCCGAGATGGACGGGAAGACCGACGAGTTGTTGCCCTGCGCGCCTTCGGACGAAACGCTCACGCGCGTCGTCGTGTGGCTCTCGCGGTCATGCACGAATACGTCCGCGCTGTTGTTGGTGTCGCCAGTGACGAGGTTGCGCGCGTTGCTCTGGAAGGCCACGAAGCGGCCGTCCGCCGAGAGCGAAGCGAAGCTCGACGCGTTGTCGCCTTCGACGCCGCCCGAGGTGAGGCTGACGCGTTCCGTCACGTGCGTTTCCAAATTGTGAACGAACACATCCATCTGGTTGGCGATGTCGCCCGCCACGAGATTGTTCGCGAAGCTGTGGAACGCGACGTAACGGCCATCCGCCGAAATCGCCGGATTCAAGGAATCGACGTTCGCCTGCGCGCCGCCGGGGGCCACGCTGATGCGCACGGTCTGCGCGGTGATGCGGTCATGGACGAACACGTCCACTTTGTTGTTGCTGTCATCGCCCACGAGATTGCTCGCGCTGCTCTGGAAGGTGATCATGCGGCCATCCGCCGAAATGCGCGGCCAGTCCGAGGCGGCGTTGCCCTGCACGCCTTCACCAGAAACGCTGATAAGCGTCGTGATGCCGGTGTAGCGGTCGAGGACAAAGATGTCCGCGACGCCGTTGGAGTCGTTCGCGACGAGGTTGCTCGCCGTGCTCTGGAACGCGACGTAACGCCCGTCCGCCGAGATGGAGAAGCTGCCCGCAACGTGTTCGCCTTCGCGTTCAATGCGATTCAAAGCGATGGCGAATGAACTGGCCGGGATGCTGCCGCCATCGGTGGCGTTCATGATGAACGAGAAGCTGTCCGTGCTGCTCGCATCGCCG